>JANPJE010000455.1:0-4268 GCA_031425355.1 Spirosoma sp.
ATACCGTGGATAACAAAATCCACCGTTTTAGAAGCCGCGAAGTACGTAATCATTGAATAAAGGGCCGGATTGATACCGAGAAAAAAAGCAGCCGCGCCGAAAATAAGTACGTTGAGAATCAGTATTACGTCGCTCACTTTCAGGATCGGATTGCTGCGGCTGATGAGTAAAGCCGCAATTTCGGTCCCATCCAGCACCGCCCCACCCCGCATAGCAAGGCCAATACCGGCCCCGATGAAGAAACCGCCAAAAACCGATGTCAGCAATAAATCGGGGGTAACATCGGGATAGGGGATAAAGGTCAGGCTGAGCGAAAGTCCGGCAATAGCAGCCGTACTTTTAAGCGCGAACTGTCGGCCAAACTGCCGGTAACCCAGGCCTATAAACGGTAGGTTGATGACTAACAACCAGACCGGTAACGGAACCTGAACCAGCGTGGCCAGCAGCATCGAAACGCCCGTGACGCCCCCATCAATAAAGTGGCTCGACAACAGAAATCCCTTAATGCCCATACCGGCACTAAGTATACCGGCAATAATAAAAATTGAATCTTTCAGGCCACGAAACGAAGCCGACTGATGAGTCATACCGTTGGGGAAATGGTGAGGTTAGTGAGTAAATAATAAGTTGATAAGTGGGTAAGTGCTGGCCGCAACGGCGGTGATGCGGCATCCCGACCGTGTGCCAGCAATATTCTCGCGCCAGCACTTACCGACTTATCACTTACCCACTCAATACAGCCCTTCTATCGACAAATACCGCTCACCGGTGTCGTAGCAGAACGTCAGGATGCGGCTGCCGGGGGCAAGACCGGGGAGTTTTTTGGCGACAGCGGCCAGCGAAGCCCCCGAGGAAACCCCAACAAACGTGCCCTCTTCCCGCGCCGACCGCCGGGCCATTTCGTACGATTCGTCTTTACTCACCTGAATAACCCCATCCAGTACGTCGGTATGCAGATTCTGGGGAATGAATCCCGCGCCGATGCCCTGAATTGGGTGCGGCCCCGGTACGCCCCCGCTGATTACCGGCGACAGTTCGGGTTCGACAGCGTACACTTTCAGTTTCGGAAATTTCTGTTTCAGCACCTGCGCAACCGCCGTAATGTGGCCTCCGGTGCCCACGCCCGTAATCAATACGTCGAAACCGTCCGGGAAATCGGCCAGAATTTCCTGCGCCGTTGTGCGAACGTGAACATCAATATTAGCCGGGTTTTCAAATTGCTGGGGCATCCAGGCACCGGGCGTTTGGGCCACCAATTCGTGAGCGCGTTCAATCGCTCCCTTCATGCCTTTTTCACGCGGTGTCAGGTCGAATTCGGCCCCGTAAGCGGCCATAATCTTGCGCCGTTCAATGCTCATGGATTCGGGCATGACCAGCGTGATTTTATATCCTTTCACTGCCGCCACCATTGCCAGACCAATACCGGTATTACCCGATGTCGGCTCAATAATCGTGCTGTCGGCCGTAAGCAGGCCTTTAGCTTCTGCATCCTCAATCATGGCCAGCGCAATTCGGTCCTTGATGCTTGCACCGGGATTTGCCCGCTCTAATTTAGTCCAGACTTCGTAGCCCGGAAACAACCGGTTGATCCGTACGTGGGGCGTATTGCCAATGGTGTCGAGAATGGAGGTGAATTTCATAAGTCGGTAAGGGATAATGTATAAGGGATAAGTCAGTAAGTAATGAGTAGTGCTATTAGATCACTCATCCCTCACCACTTACTTATCACTGGCATCAAATGACAAAATTAATCGGTTCGAGTGATTCGAGCGACTTCAGTCGAATGTCGGTCTGGTGCTGGTGAAAAACCAGCGAATGCGCTTCCACACTGCTCGTCAGCCATACATTGCCGCCAATAACCGAATCATGACCGACAACCGTAAAACCGCCCAGAATAGTCGCATTGGCATAAATGACGACGTTGTTCTCGATGGTTGGATGCCGTTTTTTCTGCGCCATTGACTTCGCTACATGTGTAGCACCGAGGGTTACGCCCTGGTAAATTTTGACGTTATCGCCAATGATTGTCGTCTCGCCAACAACAACGCCCGTGCCGTGGTCGATGAAAAACGACCGGCCAATCTGCGCACCCGGATGAATGTCGATACCCGTCTGACCATGCGCGTATTCGGTCAGCATTCGGGGTAGGAGGGGCACATTTTGCAGTAACAATTCATGCGCAATACGATACACGGCAATGGCATAAAAGCCCGGATAAACAGCCACTACTTCTTCCACGCCGATAGCCGCCGGGTCGTTATCGGCAATGGCATGGGCATCGAACAGCAGACTGTCGTAAATGCCGGGTAGTTGGTCGAAAAAGCGTTCGGTGATTACCGCCGGGCTTTCGGTAAGGTTTTTTTCTAACGGATGTAACAGACAGATAAGCTGCTCGTTAAGATTCTGATACGTCTCAGCTACGTGTTGCGAAATGGATTTGCAATCCTGCGTAACCGGAAACATGAGTCGCATCAGTTGGTCAATGAACCGCCCCGCGTCGGGTCGCGACGGGAGCTTATAGCGGTAACGCGCCCGCTGGGTTTGCAAATGATCGAGAAATGTACTGGTCTCGGTGGTCATGTTTGGCTGCATCTGTAGTAGAATCAATACCCCGTTTTGTGGAAACACTACACTAACCGGCTGTTCGTTTAATACGTATGCGGGGGTCAAATCCCGGCAGTTTCTATGGTTTTGAAACAAAATGCGGGGCGCAAAGTTCGGCGGCCCTGTTTGGAATTGTATTTGCAAGACAAAATACGGTAAACAAATGAAACGAATTATCATGGTGAGCAAATCCGTCATTGCCTTTCTGATTTCGCTGGCTGCTACGTCGGGCTTCGCCTGGATTGTGGCGTCGGCCTGTCAGCGTTCTACTTCTGCCGATGTGCTGTTGCCGGATTCAACGGGCACCACCACCGGTGCGGTATCGGTTAAAGTTGTTAATGCGTACCCCAAACTAACATTTTCGTCACCCATCGAATATACCCACGCCAACGACGGCACCAACCGCGTGTTTGTGGTGGAACAGGATGGGCGAATCCGCGTCTTTGAAAACGATGCCAATGCCAGCACTGCGGGTACGTATCTGGACATCCGCAGCAAAGTGACGGCTGGTGGTGAAATGGGTTTGCTGGGTCTTGCCTTTCACCCGGACTTCAAACAGAACGGGTTTTTCTACGTCAACTACACCAAAAACAACCCGCGCGAAACGGTGGTGAGCCGCTTCAAAGCCCCGTCGGCCAGCGCATCGCAGGTTGACCCCGCAACGGAGGTGATACTGTTTAAATTTGAGCAACCGTACTCCAACCACAATGGCGGTAAAGTGCTGTTCGGGCCGGATGGTTTTTTATACGTAGCAACGGGTGATGGCGGCAGCGGGGGCGATCCGCAGAACCACGGCCAGAACCGCAGCAGTTGGTTGGGTAAGATACTGCGTGTCGATGTGAACAGCACCGAAAAAGGCCAGTACGGCATCCCGGCTGACAACCCATACAAAGGTAATACCAACGGCTACCGCGAAGAGATTTTTGCCTATGGATTACGGAATCCATGGCGGGTCAGTTTCGATCAGAAAGGCCGTTTGTGGGCGGGTGATGTCGGTCAGAATGTCATCGAGGAAGTGGATATCGTGACCAAAGGCGGCAACTACGGCTGGCGCGTGAAAGAAGGGAACGCCAATTACAACGCAAAGGATAACAATGTGAATGCGGCTGATTTGATTGGTCCCGTCTGGCAGTACACCCGCGAAAAAGGCGACGTATCCATCACGGGCGGTATTGTCTATCGCGGCTCGGCAAATCCTGCTCTGACCGACAAATATATTTATGCCGATTATGCCAGTGGTCGGGTTTGGGCCTTAACCATGAATGGCGAGAAAGCGGCTGGTAATCAGGAGATTGTTGAACGTGCTGGCTCTATTTCTGCGTTTGGTGAAGATCAGAAGAACGAGATGTATCTCTGCGATCACGGATCGGGTAAAATTCTGAAGCTGGCGGCCAACTAACGAAAATTTAGCGCATCAGTCGGACATTCAGTACGTATAAAATCAGAAAAAGATAAAGCCCACTGCCGAAGCAGCGGGCTTTTTTGTATCTTGAAACCTCACCACTACAACACAATGATAACGACGACTTCGTTTGACTCACCGCTTGGGCTTGTGCGAATTGCGGGCGACGAATCAGGCGTATCGGTCATCTCCTGTACGGACAGCCCGCCCTGCGAGAAGTTTCTGAACCTCCGGTCCGACGCGCTGGCCGAGCCGGTCACTA
>JANPJE010000456.1:0-5940 GCA_031425355.1 Spirosoma sp.
GTGGCACGGCTATCAGCGAAAGTTCTGTGTTCATCCTATCCAACGATTTAATAGAATTTTGTTTAGCAAAATTAGGACTAACTGTATAATAAAAAGAATAGTGAAAACCCGATTTTATTAAATTTAGGGTTTACCCTATAGCGAATGTATAACGTTATTCAACAAAAAAACGGCGTACGATTCCGAATCGTGCGCCGTTTTTTGTTGAACGACAGCCCTGATGGTTCCCTGTCGGTACTTAGTTGCCCAGTGTTAACGTCCGCGTTGGCGCAACTGGCTCCGGTGTGCTGTTTTCCAACCGGATTGACTTCACAATAACAGTCTTGCCCTGCTTGACACGGAAGGTGTACGTACCATTTTCCAATTCGTTCAAGTTGAAAAGCTGGTGGCATTTAGCTTCCTTTTTGGGTAAGCGGGCTGCGTACAATTCGTCTCCCGATGGGGCCAGCAATTCGATGGTGGCGTCGGTATTGGGCTGTTTCTCAATGGCTAAACAGATTTTCTCTGCCTGCTTCGTTGGATATAGGCCAACCAATAGTGGAGACGGGTCTTTAACGGTTTGGGCGAACATAGCCGAACCGGCCAGCAGCAACGTACCGGTTAGGATGGCTTTGATGGGTGAATATTGGAACATGATTTTTTGTAGTTAAAAAAGAGTTGTTTACTGTTCGTTTTCGACTACAAAAGTATGGCCTTCACCGAGGCCGGAATAGCGTAATAGTACTCGTTTTCAGACCGTTCGCTCAATCAGGTACGTATCAATTCAGGCAATTGCCTTCCCCGCCAGCAGGGGCCGTTTGTCTTTTGTTTTGTTGAGAATACTCAGGCTGCTTTGAAATTCGACCTGAACCCCATCCTGACCAAACCGGCAGGTTACAGTGTCATAATGAGCGGTTTCGATAAATCGCCAGAGCATCACAAACGTATTCGGGTCCAGCCAACTGCCGCTGCCCGCCACTTTTCGCGTATCGCCACCGGGAACGACCGTCGGGGTCAGGGTGAGGGGAGCGACCGAGAACGTAGTGGTACTCTCCCGCCAGCGACTGATGCCGCACAAGACCTGATGGGAACCCCGGTCGTCCTGGAGTTTAAAAATACAGCCGTCTTTGCCAAACGTCAGCGAAACGTCTTTTACGTGTAACGGATTATCGGCAATCGTGTAGGTCTTGCCGCTGATCTGCGTGGCTACCGCCGAGGTAGATTGCGAAGCGGTTGGGGGTAACGTTAAGGTCGTTAGTTTTTGGGTCAGGGCAGCCTGCTTGATTTTTTCGGAAGGCAGGCCCGTGCTCCGAAGCGCGGGTAGGATATGCGTCCAGACCGCATCGAGAATGCCCTGCATATTGCCCGTTTCGGAAGTGATGGCTATAACGGCATCTTCTTTCGGGAGAACAATGCAGTACTGACCAAAAGCCCCGTCGCCCCGGTAGGCATCGTGGCGGCACCGCCAGAATTGGTACCCGTAACCCTGAATCCAGTCGTTTACATCGGCATCACCTTTGCCACCTTTCGACTGAACCGCGGCACGGGTGGCGTCGGCAATCCACGATTCAGCAATTAACCGTTTGCCATTCCAGACACCTTTTTGCAGATACAGTTGCCCGAATTTAGCGATATCTTCCGTACGCAGGCGAAGGCCCCATCCGCCGGTATTAATGCCGTTGGGGTCAACTTCCCAGTCCTGGCCCTCAATGCTCAACGGGCCAAATAAACGGGGTTTCAGGTACTCTAGCACGGTCTGGCCGGTGAGTTTCTGCACAATGGCCGAGAGCATGTACGTTGCCCCGCTGTTATAGACGAAGTGCGTACCCGGCTCATGATCAACGGGTTGCGCCAGAAATGATTTTATCCAATTCGTGTCTTTTCCGCCCCGCAAGGCCGGCGTCGTATCTTTATCGTGCCCGGTCGACATAGTCAGCAAATCGGTCACGCGCATAGCCGCCAGATTATCGCTGATACGTTCCGGCGCATCGGTGCGGAAAAACGACACTACTTTATCGTTAACGGTCAATCGTTTCTCTGCCACCGCCATACCAACCGCCGTTGACGTAAAACTTTTGCTCAGCGAGTACAGCGTATGCTTGAGTTGAGGGGCGTAGGGTGCCCACCAGCCCTCGGCCACTACCTGCCCGTGCCGAAGCACCATCAAACTGTGAACATTGAGTTTTTGGGCTTCGATGGTGTTCACAAAGTCCAGCAGACCACCCGGCGCAACGCCCTGGGTTTCGGGCTGGCTGCGGGGTAGTTTACCCGATTTGGTCGGTAATGTCCAGGCCGATCCGGGTAGGGTGGCGGCAATGGTCAGGCCAGCGGCACCGAAGCCGAGTTGCTGGAGGAAATCTCTGCGGTTGAGGTTCATTTGGTATAGACGAGCTTGCGAACTAACTTACTGATGCGGTTACTTCGTGCGATAAAACGAGGTGAAAAGGGAGAATAAGGAACAAATTACTACTGCTTACAAAAGAATGATGAATCGACGTATACGTAGCGCATGGCTGGCGGGCTTTCTGCTGATCCCGTTCGGCTCAGTGGCTCAGTCAACCCTGTCTGAATCATCGGATGTGGCCCGGATTCGCAGCCTGCGAACGGAGTCGAACAGCGCCATTCAAGCCCGTGACGTAACGGCTTTTGGCCAAACGATGCTGCCCGATATTGAGGTAACGCGGGGAAGCGGGCCACACGTATCGGGTCGGGATTCCGTACTGGCATCGGTAGCGGTGCAGTTCAACGACGCGGCTTTTCTGGGATACATCCGAAACACCGAGCGCATACAAGTCAGTACGTCCGGTTTGCTGGCGGCAGAAAACGGTCACTGGATAGGTCGTTTTCAGCAACCTGACGGCATTCAGATCCTGATGGGCGTTTACTTAGCTATGTGGCGAAAAACCGCTGTCGGCTGGAAAATCCGCTCCGAACTGTTTGTGAGTTTAGGCTGCACAGGAAGCGCGGCCTGCGGGAAAAAGTGACCAATAACGAACCGTAAGATGGTATTGACCATTGGATTGAAGACTAAAGGCAAGTTCAAAATAAATACTACATTCGTGTGTTTGGAGGTCTGAGTCGGCTTCCTGGGTTACTCAGTGGTTAATGGAAAAACAATTTATACTTACAGAACAGTTTTTGGCTGGTGGCGGTGAAATGGGTGCCCTGATTCGGGCTGCCGACTGGGACGGTACGCCCGTTGGCCCGGTCGAAACATGGCCGCAAAGTCTGCGTACTGCCCTGAACATCATCCTTCGGTCGGGTTATCCCATGTTTGTCTGGTGGGGGCCGGACCTAATCCATTTTCATAACGATGCGTATTCACCCCTGATGGGCAGCCGATACGCTACGTCCATCGGCAAGGGTGGCGAGGAAGTGTGGCCCGAAATATGGGATCAGCTACGACCAATGGCAGAGACCGTTTTTCAGGGCGAACAGGTGTATGGTAAAAATGTGAGGCTGTATCTGAACCGACAGGATTTTGCCGAAGAAAGCTACTTCAACTTTTCATATAGCCCGATTATTGATGAGACCGGGGCCGTTGGTGGCTTGTTCTGCGCCTGTCATGAAGAAACCGAAACGGTAATTCAGCAACGCCGTCTGCAGACATTCAAGGAACTGAATGTCGATGTCGCTGCGGTAAAAGACAGGCATGAAGCCGGGCGGCTTTCGGTTGACGCGCTGGCAAAAAACGACCTCGACATTCCATTTGCCGCCCTGTATCTACTCAATAACGATGGCCAGTCGGCTCAACTTATCCAGAGTGCTGGTTTCGAGCCGGATAAAAATCCATTCGCAGCCGTCGTTACACTAACCGAAGCCGGACATACCGTAATCTGGCCATTTAGAGAGACCGTCAGGAGTGGAGAGCCGCAACTTCTCACTGACCTCGATACGCTGGGGCTTGCATTGCCCGAAATGCCATCGGGCAACCGGCCCCACACGGCCTGTACGCTGCCTGTACGGAGAGCCGGGCAGAATCAGCCAATGGGCGTTTTAATTTGCGGCCTCAGCCCAAACCGTTCTTTCGACGATGCCTATCAGCAGTTTCTGAAACTTGTCGGCACGCAGATAGCCACCTCTTTATCCGCCGTAACCGCTTTGGACGAGGAACGCGCTTTCACAGAGATTCAGTTGGAATTAGAGCGGGCAAAATCGCTTGGTCAGCATCGGGCCAACGAGCAGCTTCGCCAATTGTTTGAGCAGACACCCGTGGCCATTTGCATCCTGCGCGGACCGGATCAGGTGATCGAATTTGCCAATGAGCGCATGTGTCAACTGTGGCACCGGCCACCTGATGAGGTTATGGGTAAGCCAATGTTTGATGTGCTTAAAGAAGCCAGAAACGCTGGTTTTGAAGAGATATTGACCAGCGTATTGACCACGGGAGAAACGGTTGTACGGAACGACATGGCAGCTTCGCTCGTTCGTAATGGCAAGCTGGAAACCATCTATGTCAGTGCTTCATACCAGCCCATGTACGATGCCGACGGCCGCATAAACAGTGTTATGGCCGTTGCCACAGAAGTAACCGAACCGTTTCTGGCCCGCCGGAAAATTGAAGAAAGTGAAGCCCGGTTCAGGCAACTGGCCGATTCCATGCCGCAAATTGTCTGGACCGCCCGGCCCGATGGCTACCTGGATTATTTTAATCAGCAGTGGTACGAGTATGCCGGGCAGGATCGGGGATTTGGCGACGACGGATGGGCCTTTATGCTGCATCCCGAGGACCTCCAGCGGTGCTTCGATACGTGGAGCCATAGCCTGCGTACCGGCGAGTTTTATCAAATAGAATTTCGCCTGGATAACCCGCGTAATCCGGGCGTATATCGTTGGTTTCTAACCAGAGCAACGGCCATCCGGAACACCGATGCCAATGGCGAACCCGGCGCAATTATCAAGTGGTTTGGTACGTGTACCGACATTGACGAGCAGAAGCGTATTGCCGAATTGCTGGAAAGCCGCGTGGCCGAACGAACGCAGGAGCTAAGCCGGGCCAACCAGAATCTGGAACGCTCCAACAGCGAGTTGAAGCGTTCAAACGAAAATCTGCAGCGGTTCGCCTACGTAGCGAGCCATGATTTACAGGAGCCACTTCGCAAAATACAGTCGTTTGGTGATATTCTTAAAGCACAACATTCCAGCGAGTTAGGGGAGGGCGTTGACTATATCGACCGAATGAAGACAGCCGCCAGCCGAATGTCGATGCTTATAAAAGACCTGCTTGCTTTTTCGCGTATTACGACGCATCGGGAGGCCCTGGCACCCGTCTCGCTGGATAAAATCATCACCGGCGTGCTCGCGGATTTAGATTTGATCGTGCAGGAATCGGGTGCATCTGTCGACATTACACCCCTGCCGATTGTGCGTGGAGATCCGTCACAATTAGGTCAGCTTTTCCAGAATCTATTAGCCAACGCCATCAAGTTCAGGCGTATAGACAAACCGTTACGTATTCGGATCGACTGCCGGACACTACCTACCACCGAACTGCCTGTGCTGATAAAGATGACCAGTGAAGCCAGCAACTTTTATGAAATTTCGGTGGCTGACAATGGAATTGGTTTCGACGAAAAATACGTAGATCGCATCTTTGAAGTATTCCAGCGATTGCATGGCCGAAGTCAGTACGCGGGTACGGGGATTGGGTTAGCCATTGTGCAAAAGGTAGTCGAAATACATGGAGGAGCCGTTACAGCCAGCAGCCAGCCCGGTGAGGGTGCTACCTTCCAGATCTATTTACCGGAAATGTAAAAAACTAAAAACAGAATTATATATTGTGATTATTAATTGTTTCGTTATATTGTGCATTAGAAGCTCAAATTAACCGCCGTAAACGTTAGTAATCATGACTAAAATCGAAATCGACCTCGATGCACTGTCGCGGTACAACATCACTCCCAACCAGTACGTATTCCTGTTTTTAACCCACACCCGGCAGTACGCGGCCATGTACAAATT
>JANPJE010000457.1:0-6369 GCA_031425355.1 Spirosoma sp.
GAGAAGAACGAACTGATGTTCAATAATGTCCCGCTGATGGACATTGTCAAGGAGTACGGTACCCCCTTGAAACTGACGTATTTACCGAAGATTACGGAGCACATTGAACACGCCAAACTGCTGTTCAAAAATGCGATAAAGCGGTATAATTACAAGGGCAACTACACGTATTGCTATTGCACAAAGTCATCCCACTTTCGGTTTGTACTCGATGAGGTTCTGAAGAATAACGTTCATCTCGAAACATCATCAGCCTATGATATTCCTATTATTCGGGAATTAGTCAAGATGGGCAAAGTTTCCAAGAATACGTACATTGTTTGCAATGGCTACAAACGGCCGCTCTACACCCAATACATTAGCGAACTCATTAATGAAGGGTTTGTCAACTGTATTCCGGTGCTCGACAACCTGAAAGAAATTGAGGCTTATGAGGACTCAATAACCGCCGACACGGTCAATTTTGGGATTCGTATCGCTACAGATGAAGAACCGAATTTTGCGTTCTATACGTCGCGATTGGGCGTTCGATACAGCGATGTGAACGAGTTATACCGTAGCAAAATTGCGCCCAATGAGAAGTTCAAGCTGAAAATGCTGCACTTCTTTATCAATACGGGAATCAAAGACAGTGCCTATTACTGGAGCGAGTTGAGCCGGTTTATGTACAAATACTGCGAGTTGCGGAAGATGTGCCCTGACCTCGATTCAATTGATATCGGGGGTGGAATGCCCATCCAAACCTCGTTTCAATTCACTTATGATTACCAAGCCATGATCGACCAGATTGTGGAGAGTATTCAGTGGATTTGTAATAAGAGCAACGTACCGGTGCCGCATATTTTTACCGAATTTGGTTCCTATACAGTAGGCGAGAGTGGTGCAGTGATCTACAAAGTGATCGACCAGAAGCTACAGAACGATAAGGAGTTATGGTACATGATCGACGGTTCGTTCATTACGCAACTTCCCGATTCGTGGGGTTTGGGGCAAAAGTACATCATGTTGTCTGTCAACAACTGGGATAATCCGTATCAAAAGGTAAACCTTGGTGGCCTGACCTGCGACTCACACGATTTTTATAATACCGAAGCGCATAGTGCCGATTTGTACCTGCCAATATTCGATCAGGAGACGGAAGATCAGTACATTGGTTTGTTCCACACGGGTGCCTATCAGGAATCGCTGGGCGGTTATGGCGGTATTCAGCATTGCCTGATTCCGGCTCCACAGCATGTTATTGTGGATAAAGACGAGAATGGTAACCTGCGTACGAAACTATTTGCTCCTGAGCAAAACAGCGAAGTAATGCTAAAAATTCTGGGCTATGGCGATGCAGAACCCGGAATGACTGAACTTGAAGCAACCGAAGCCGCCGACGAGCGCGAAGAAGAAGAAGCGGAATTGGTGAAAGACGAAAATTAGTCTTTGTGAACTACAGGCTGTAAGTTTTTGGCATTATATTCGTTTAACAATCTGAAGGTTAGAGCAAAACGCAGGATATTTCATGAAAAGACTACTCATTTTGGGTGCTGTATTAGCGACATTGTCGCTTGGGTCGTGCTCCCGTAAGGCGAATTGTCCGGCTTATGGCAGCCTACAGAAAATTGCACCGACGCAGGTTCGGGTATAAGAGAAAAGCAATCCGAGCAACAAAAACGCTCATCGTTTCTATGAAGCGATGAGCGTTTTTAGTTTTATATCTCCTTGTTTGTCAGGCGTATTCCAGCACAAAACGCGAAGCCTCTAATAAATTGGACGCGTAACCGTCGCATTCAGCTATTGGTTGTGGTTCAGGCGCGATACGTACCGTTCGCACGCCTACCCGCTTACCTGCCTGCATATCACGCAGTGCATCGCCAATCATCCAGGATTCGTCGGGTTCAATGGCATATTTTGCCATTGCTTTTTCGAGCATCAGCGAACCCGGCTTGCGGGTTAATGACTCGGTGTCGTATTTGGGATGATGAGGGCAATAATAAATATCATCGATAAGTTGCCCACACTGGGCCTGCAGGTAATTGTAACAAGTCATTACGTCGTCGCGGGTGTATAGACCCCTGGCAATACCCGCCTGATTGGTGATGACAATCAGTAAATAACCCGCTTCTTTGAATGAGCGCAATGCTTCGGGTACACCGTCGGGAATAATGAAGTCCTCAATTCGGTACACGTAATCTGTTCGGTCTTCGTTTAACACGCCGTCGCGGTCCAGAAAAATACACTTGTTCATTGATGAGGCAGAGAGGTACAATGAGCAATAATGCAATTATTTGACCAAATAATTGCATTATTGCTTTATAAATTATTGTTAACTTTTATACAACTGTGTTAAGGGCTATCGTAATCAGGCAGTAGCAGAATGAGAACAGCTTCTAACCTATGCACCCAAATCGCGCAATCGTTGGGTTAATGCCTGAATTTTGGCATCAGCATCAGCCAGTTTCTGACGTTCGCGGTCAACAACATCCGGTTTCGCATTCGCTACGAACTTTTCATTTGCCAATTTCCGTTGCGTAGAATCCCGGAAACCGATGTTGTAATCCAACTCTTTACGGGTGCTGTCAATTTCCTGCTCCACATCAATTTCGCCCGCGATGTTGACGAAAAATTCATCACTCTTAATCAGGAACGATAAACCATCCGCTTTTTCATTCACATAGCTAATGTCTGATACATTGGCCATTTTACGAATCATAGATTCAAGGATCTGAAAGCGGTCCGGCGACGTCGTTTTAATGGCTAACGGCAGAGAAATCTTCGGCGAAATCTGCTTGGCATTCCGAATATTGCGAACGTTGGAAATGACCTCAAATAACGTATCAAAATTGGTTAATACTTGGTTGTCAACGGGTCCGGCTTTCGGGAAAGGGGAGATGCATATACTGTCGCCGGGTTTGCGTTCGCGAATATCTTGCCAGATTTCTTCGGTGATGAACGGCATGAACGGATGCGCCAGACCCATCAATCGCTCAAAGAAATTGATTGTCGCTTCATACGTAACGCGGTCGATGGGTTGCGCGACACCGGCATTGAAAGGCGGTTTGATTAACTCCAGATACTGCGAACAGAAGTCGTCCCAGATAAGGGTATAAATCGCCTGTAACGCATCCGAAATGCGGAATTTGCTAAACAGGTCTTCTATTTCAAGAAGCGTTACGTTCAGTTTCGAGTCGAACCATTGAATCGGCAAATTCAGCGCTTCATTTTGCCCTTCGTCAACCGTCCAGCCCTTCACCAACCGGAACGCATTCCAGATTTTATTGCTGAAATTCCGACCCTGTTCAACCAGTTTCTCGTCGAACATAAGGTCATTGCCAGCCGCCGAACTAAACAGCATACCCGTACGAACACCATCGGCTCCATATTGGTCGATGAGATCGAGCGGATCGGGCGAATTGCCGAGCGATTTCGACATTTTTCGGCCGAGTTTATCGCGAACAATACCCGTCAGATACACATTTTTGAACGGCGCTTCTCCCCGGTATTCATATCCGGCAATAATCATCCGGGCAACCCAGAAAAACAGAATTTCGGGAGCCGTAACGAGGTCATTTGTCGGGTAGTAGTAGTTAATATCTGCGTTGTTCGGCTCTTTCAATCCGTTGAACACCGACATCGGCCACAGCCACGACGAAAACCACGTATCCAGTACGTCTTCATCCTGCGTGAGGTCGGCTTCGGTCATAGCGAAAAGCAGCTTTTCGTGCTGAACTTTCTCTAAGGCCTCGTGTTTATTTTTAGCCACAATGATCGTTCCATCCTGCATGTAGAACGCTGGAATCCGCTGTCCCCACCACAGTTGACGGCTGATGCACCAGTCATGAACATTCTCCATCCAAACCCGATACATGTTTTTGAACTTGGGCGGCACAAGTTGAATCGTGTCATCCATTACGTTCGTTAACGCGGGTTTCGACAGTTCGTCCATCTTCAGAAACCACTGCAACGAAAGTTTCGGCTCGATAACGGCCCCCGTCCGTTCCGATGTACCAACGTTTGATCTATAGTCTTCTGTTTTTACCAGATTGCCCGATTCTTCCAGCAACTTTATAATGGCTTTCCGGGCCGCAAATCGGTCCATCCCGACCAGAATCTGGGCCTTCTCGTTCAGTGTGCCATCGTCGTTGAGAATGTCGAGCACGGGCAGATTGTGGGTGATGCCGAGTGCGTAGTCGTTCGGGTCGTGAGCGGGCGTGACTTTCAGGCCACCCGTACCAAAGTCCATCGTTACGTATTCGTCCGTGATGATGGGAATTTCGCGGTTTATGAGCGGAATGAGGGCTTTTTTTCCATGTAGATGTTTGTACCGCTCATCGTTCGGATTAACCGCAATAGCCGCATCGGCCATAATAGTTTCGGGCCGGACAGTAGCAATCGTAATATGGTTTTGCCCTGCACTTCCGGCAATCTCATACCGAATATAAACCAGCTTCTGCTGAATCTCTTTCGTGATAACCTCCTCGTCCGATACGGCTGTGCGTCCCTGCGGGTCCCAGTTTACCATGCGAACGCCCCGGTAAATCTGGCCTTTGTTGTAGAGGTCAACAAATACGTCGATAACCGAGTCGTGCAGAGCCGGTTCCATCGTGAAGCGGGTGCGGTCCCAATCGCAGGATGCACCGAGTTTACGAAGTTGCGATAAAATAATGCCGCCATACTTGTGCGTCCATTCCCAGGCATATTCCAGAAATTCGTCGCGGGTGAGGTCCTTTTTGCTGATGCCCCGTTCCTTGAGCATGGCCACGACTTTAGCTTCAGTCGCAATGCTGGCATGGTCTGTTCCGGGTACCCAGCAGGCGTTTTTGCCTTCCATACGCGCTTTCCGAATCAGTACGTCCTGAATCGTATTGTTGAGCATATGGCCCATGTGCAGAACACCCGTCACATTGGGGGGAGGAATAACGATTGTGTACGGCTCGCGTTCGTCGGGCGTAGATTTGAAAAACTGGTTATCAAGCCAATACTGATACCATTTTGTTTCTATCTCCTGGGGGGCGTATGTCTTTGAAATCATAATCGATGGAAACACGGTTATTCTCGTCAACGAACGGAAGCGAAACCGCGAAAAGTAGCACGTAGAAAAAGCAAAATTAGCTAAATTGGATAGGCCGAAAAAACGAAAGGGCACGTTTGCCAGTTTTACCGCTATACTTCGTTAACAAAGCCATGGAATTCGGGAAAATACAGAACCTCGATGTCGTAAATTTTGCGTTGCCGCCTGGTTCGGCGTTCAATTCCCGAATCTGGTCCGCCGTCGAGCCGTCTCATCAAAACGTGAGTTGCCGACCGACCGTTTTTATCGGCGGGCCTATCTGGGCGAATAAAGATTATGTCGGTAAAGTCTATCCGACGAATGCGAAAGAGCGCGATTTCCTGCATCACTACACCCGGCAGTTCAACACCATCGAGCTGAATCTGACTCATTACCAGATTCCAACGACGGGCATGATTGCAAAATGGAAAACCGAAGCCTCCGGTTCGCCGGATCGTGCCGGATTCACGTACTGCCCCAAGTTTCCGCAAATTATCAGCCACGAACGACAGTTGCTTGCTTCGGAAGGGTTGACGGAAGAATTTATCAATGCGGTTTTGAGCTTGGAAGAATTTCTGGGAATGACATTTTTGCAATTGCCACCCACGTTTGGACCCGACAAGTGGCCTGTTCTGGAAACGTATTTGAAACATTTGCCCGACGAACTTGACGTAGCCGTGGAATTTCGGCATCCCGACTGGTTCAGCAAAGCGTCTGTCTGGCAGCAGACGCTCGAACGCCTGTACGCGCTTCATCGGCACGTAGTGATTACCGACGTTGCGGGTCGGCGTGATGTGCTGCACATGGGCCTAAGCAGCCCCGTGCTAACGCTCCGGTTCATTGCCAACGAAGGCCACCCAACCGATTACGCTCGTGCCGACGCCTGGGTACAGCGACTGAAAACGTGGTTTGAAAAAGGGTTGCAAACGGCTTACCTGTTCATTCACGGCGGGGGCGACAATGACACCGCTCCCGAACTGATTTTGTACTGGATTCGTCAGTTGAACAAACACTGTGGCCTGAATTTGCGCGAACCGGTTTTGCAGCCCAAAGTGGTGCAGGGAAGTTTGTTTTAACCTATATTGCATAGATGAACTACAGAGAACGAATCGTTTCTGATTATCAGATAATGCTCGGTAAGCCTGTTATTAAAGGCACCCGCATCACGGTTGAACTGCTTCTGCGGAAATTATCAGAAGGAGCGACCGTAATAGATTTGCTGGCGATGTACCCTCATTTGCAGGAAGCTGATGTAATGGCTTCCTTAATGTATGCATCTGATGTTCTGGCAAATGAGGAAGTAATTATGTTAAATGCAGCATGATTATTGCCGA
>JANPJE010000458.1:0-3521 GCA_031425355.1 Spirosoma sp.
ACCGAATCCAGTGCGCTTATTTCTTGTACATCGGGTCGTCGCCTTTGTAGGTCAGGTACTGAAAAGAGGCCAAATTGGTGGTGGGTTCGCCCGACGACGTAGCGTACATGCCGTACAAACAGCCAATGAATCCACCCGCTATTTTGGTGCTCAGGAACTTGCCATCAACGTTGTCTTTCAGGAGTTTCCAGTTTTTGGCATCTTCCGAAAACGAGAAGCTGTAGGTGTCGCCCATCGAAGCAATCCGCAGACTTACTTTGTCAGCCTTAGCCGTCAGTGGCACTTCCGTCAGCAATTCCATCGACTTGTCTTTGGGGTTGCTTTTAAACAGTTGCAGCACATTTTTGCCCCCTGCCGTCGATTTGCTCAGGTAATAGAAATGGCGTTCGTCCTGAAAAATCATCAGTCCCGCTTTTTCCCTGTCCGATTTCGGCGCAAAACTCAGCTCAGTTTCGACAGTGCTGTACAGGTGTTGCTGCCGTTTCCCGATGAACGACGGGTTGCCCATGTCCATGACCGTTTCGGGCTTCAGCTTCATCGTTAACCCGTTCTTTTTCGACAGGGAGAACGAGCTGCTATCCACGGTACGCATGAACAGAAACGACGGGTCAAGCTGCTTGTCAAAACGGAGCGTATAGGCGAAATTTCCTGATTGCGGCAGGGCATTTTTCTGCTTCACTTCTTCCCAGTTCGCCGTATACGCATATTGAATCACCTTGTTATCGGGGTCGACGATTGGCCATTCATCTTTCCACGTGACGGGGGCAATAAACGTCTCGCGGCCGGTATTGTAGTAGTCACCTTCGTAGGGGCGAACGGCCAGGAAAATCGCGTACCATTTCCCGTCAGGGCCCTCGATAAACTGCGCGTGACCGGCCGACGTAATCGGGGCTTTACGGTCGGCGGGTAAGCCAAGTTGGGTCAGAATCGGGTTGTTCTCGTAGGGAATAAACGGCCCCCAGACAGATTTTGACCGGAAAACTACCTCGGTATGGTTGACCGACGTACCGCCTTCGGCTGCGTACAGGTAGTACCAGTCCTTCACTTTCATGATGTGCGGAGCCTCAATCCAGACGGGCTTTTTCGACAGGTCGACGCCCCCGTTGACGAGCTGTTTTTCTTCGCCAACAACTTTCAGGGTTTTGTAATCGAGTTCATAAATACGTATCGTCCGGTGGCCCGAATACAGCGGTTTCCGGTCGGGCGCGTCGCTGTTGTAGATGATGTATGCCTTGTCCGTTGCTTCGTCGAAGTACAGCGACGGGTCAATGCCACGTACCTGCGTAACTCTGACCGGATTGCTCCATGGGCCAGCCGGATTTTTGGCGGTCGCGATGAAGTTGCCGTCGTGATCGATATCGGTGCAGGTGACGTAGAACAGGCCTTTGTAATAATGAATAGCGGGCGCAAAAAGCCCACGGGTCAGTTTCTCGCCCATGAAATCCATCTGCGACGGACGGTCGATGACGTTACCGATCTGTTTCCAGTTTTTCAGGTCTTTACTGTGCAGCACCGGAATGCCGGGAAAATACGAAAACGTGGAGTTGACCAGGTAGTAATCCGTTCCTACCCGCACGATGCTCGGATCGGGGTAAAAGCCGGTTAGGATCGGGTTGACCAGCGTGGTTGTCTGGGACGATGCCGCATAAGTCAGCAGCAGGCATAGGGCGGCAAAAACAGCAATGAAGGTTTTCTTTAACATTATGAATCAGGTGTTTATTAAACGATTGAGTTATTGAGACACCAGCGTGTAAACCTTACCCGGCTGGGTGGCAATATCGTACAGCAGCGTTTCTTTCAGCACGGATGGCGTGAGGTTGGCGTTGGCAGCAATAATGGGTTTGGGCGTGTTTTCAATGACATAAAACGGATTTTCATTCTCACCCGAAGCCTGTTTCAGAGCTACGCCTTTATCTGTTTTCAGCGCGTTCGATGTCCGCAGCCGGAGGTTCCCACCGAGGTTCGATTTGATGTCCACTTTCGTGAGCTTCCCTCCTTTCCACTCCATGTTCACCACCTCGAATCCACCGATGGCCCGCAGGCCTTTGATGCTCCCGGCTGGCCAAACGTCGGGCAGGGCGGGCAGGAGATGAACGGCTCCGTCGGCGCTTTGCATGAGCATTTCCGTGATGCCGGAGGTACAGCCAAAATTGCCGTCGATCTGAAACGGCGGGTGCGCGTCGAACAGGTTATTGTACGTACCGCCACCGTCTTTCGTGACGCCCAGCGGGGTTAATTGATTCTGAATCAGGGTATAAGCATGATTTCCATCCTGCAAACGTGCCCACCAGTTTACTTTCCAGCCCATGCTCCAGCCGGTCGATATATCGCCCCGATGGACGAGGGATGTGCGGGCCGCACTGTACAGTTCTGGCGTGCGGTAGGCCGAAAGCTGGTTTGATGGAAACAGGCCGTACAAATGCGAAACGTGGCGGTGCTTGTCATTCGGGTCATCAATATCTTCCAGCCATTCCTGCAATTGGCCGTGCTGACCAATGTGCATCGGCGGTAGTTTGCTGCGCATTTGCTTCAACGAATCGACAAAAGCGGCATCTTTTTTCAGCAACTCGGCTGCTCGAATCGTGGTCGTGAATACGTCGAAGGCGATCTGATTGTCCATCGTCGTGCCCGCATCGAGTGACGAACCGCCGTGTGCTTTCGGCGCGTTTTCAGGCGACGTACCTGGCGTAACCACCAGCCATTTGTAGTTGGGGTGCTCGACTAAGTAATCGACATAAAACTGGGCCGCTCCCTTCAGAATGGGGTAGGCTGAGGCCAGGAATTTTTTATCGCCACTGTACTGGTAATGCTCCCAAAGGTGCTGGCTGGTCCAGCCGCCACCGGCTACCCACATGCCCCACAACGCCCCGTCGATGGCACCCGTTGCCCGCCAGATGTCGGTGTTGTGGTGGGCCATCCAGCCGCGCGCGCCATACATGACCCGCGCCGTTTCCTGCCCCGTTTCCGACATATCTCTCACCATACGCAGAAACGGCTCGTGCAGTTCGGCCAGATTGGTTTTCTCGGCGGGCCAGTAGTTCATCTGGGCGTTGATGTTGATCGTGTACTTGCTATCCCAGGGTGGCCGCATTTTGTTGTTCCAGATACCCTGCAAGTTGGCTGGCTGTCCGCCGGGTTGTGACGACGAAATCAGCAGGTAGCGACCGTATTGATAGTACAGCGTGACTAATTGTGGATCAGTGGCTGTGCGGAAATTCTTAAGCCGCTCGTCGGTGGGGAGGTTAGCAGCCTCCATCGGGCCGCGTTCGGCCGAACGCGGCCCGGTAACGCCCAGATCGAACTTAACCCGGTTAAAATACGACTGATACGTAGCTACGTGGGCCTGTAACAGGCTGGCATACGATTTCGGATAAGCCTTGCTCAGGTACGTTGCTGCCCGTGCGTTTTCATCGCCACTGATGTCTTTGTAATTAATAAAGTTGGTGGCAATCGAGATGTAAATCGTGGCCGCGTTGGCTCCGCGTACCGTCAGCGCCGTATCACTGGCCGTGAGTGAGCCG
>JANPJE010000459.1:0-19073 GCA_031425355.1 Spirosoma sp.
CCAAACATATCGGCGAAGTCTTCGATGTGGTCGGTGGTCAGGTTTTGGCTATACACAGTATGATGCGCTCCACCGGCCAGAATCCATGCCGCACAGCCGGTTTGCATGTTGGGCAGGGGTTTCCAGAGGGCACGGGCAACGGGTAATTTCGGCAATGCTTCCGTTACCTCAACGGCTTCTACTTCGTTGACTAACAGCCGAAAGCGATTGCCCATGTCGATCAGCGATACGTTAATGGCTGGCCCCGCCGACGCGTTGAATACTAACCGAACGGGATCGGCTTTGCCACCAATACCCAGTGGGTGAATCTCGCAGGTTGGCTTATCTGCCGCAATACTGGGGCAGATTTCGAGCATGTGCGACCCCAAAACGAGTGGATTGGCCGGGTTGAAATGGTACGTGTAATCTTCCATGAACGAGTTGCCGCCCGGCAAACCAGCCGCCATCACTTTCAGGGTCCGCACCATAGCCGAGGTTTTCCAGTCGCCCTCACCACCGAATCCATACCCGTCGGCCATGAGCCGCTGCGACGCAATTCCTGGTAGCTGCGCCATGCCGTGCAAGTCTTCAAACGTATCGGTATAAGCCGAAAAATTGCCGTCTTTCAGGAACGCCCGCAGCCCGATTTCTATCCGGGCAGCATCACGCAGCGAACTGTGCTGTGCTCCACCCCGTAGCAGCGAGTCCATCAGCGTGTAGGTATCGGCATATTCGGTTACCAACTGGTCAATGTCTGCATCGCTTGTCTGGTTAATAACCCCCACCAGATCACCGATGCCGTGCGTATTGACCGACATACCAAACGTCATTTCGGCGGACACTTTGTCGCCGTCAGTTACCGCCACCTGCCGCATGTTATCGCCGAAACGAACGACTTTCATGGTCTTCAGTTCGTAAGCACCAACGGCCACGCGTGTCCAGGCACTTACCTGATCAATCACATCGTTCTGCTGCCAGAATCCGACCACAACTTTGCGATTCTGACGCATTCTGGACAGCATAAACCCAAATTCCCGGTCGCCGTGGGCCGACTGGTTGAGGTTCATGAAATCCATGTCAATGTCGCCCCAGGGAATATCCCGGTTGAACTGCGTATGGAGGTGAAGCAGGGGCTTATTGAGGACCGTGAGTCCACGAATCCACATTTTAGCGGGCGAAAACGTATGCATCCAGGTGATGATACCCACACAGTTGGGTGCTACGTTGGCGGCCTGACAAATGGCGTAGATTTCGTCCGGTGTTTTCACCACAGGTTTGAACACGATGCGCACGGGAACCGGCGGTGCCTTATCCAGAAATTCGGCAATAATCTGCGAGTGGTCATCGACCTGTTTCAGCGTTTCTTCCCCGTATAAATGCTGACTTCCGGTAACGAACCAGACCTCGTACTGTTTAAGATTAAGCATACTGCGTTGTCATGGAGGAATTGATTCCCTGTTTATTTTCAATGAATTCGCCCAGTTTCAGGTATTTCTGATACAGGGTTTCGTAGGTTGCTGCCTGCTCCGGGCGGGGGTGATATTCGGCGTCGAAGCCCGAACCCATCGCCTGCTGGGCGGCTTCCATCGTCGGGTGCACGCCAGCCGCAACGGACGCACACATGGCTGCTCCGAGCGCACAGGCCTGATCGGCACGCGCCACCTGAATGGGTTTATTGAGCACATCGGCGAGGGTTTGCATCACAAACGGCGACTTCTTGGCCACTCCGCCAATGGCAATTACTTTTTTAATGGGAACGCCCTCCTGCACGAACCGATCCACGATGCTGCGCGAACCGAACGCCGTTGCTTCAACCAGTGCTTTGAACACTTTGGCGGCATCGGTGCCCAGATTCAGTCCGGAAATAGCGGCTTTCAGCGTATGGTTTGCATCGGGTGTCCGACGGCCATTTATCCAGTCCAGCGCAATCAGATCGCTCTCGGTGACTGGTAGTTGGGCCGCCTGAGTGGACAAATGTGGAATCAGTTGCCGATTCAGCGTATCGGCGGCTTCATTGCCCAGCAACTCCCGAACGGGGCCGGTAATCAGGCGGGCAAACCAGGCGTAAACGTCGCCAAAAGCCGACTGACCTGCTTCCAGACCCAGCATTCCCGGCACGACCGACCCATCTACCTGACCACAAATACCCCGGATGAGCCGATGCCCAATCTCGTCATTGGGTGCCATCAGAATATCGCAGGTTGAGGTGCCAATGATACGGACAAAGGCGTAGGGTTCGATCTCGGCCCCAATAGCCCCCATGTGCGCATCGAAGGCCCCGACACCAATCGTTACGTCCGGCGAAAGCCCCAGTTTCTCCGCCCATTCCGGGGAGAGATGGCCTATCGGCTGGTCAGAGGTGTACGTATCGGTGAATAGCCGGTCGCGCAGACCGCTCAGCAACGGATCGAGCCGGGTCAAAAACTCATCGGACGGCAATCCGTCGAACTCACTGTGCCAGAGTGCTTTATGGCCTGCCGCACAGCGCGACCGCAGGAGGGTGAGCGGATTTGTATTGCCCGTTAGTACGGCAGATATCCAGTCGCAGTGTTCGACCCACGAAAACGCGTGCTGCCGAACGGCTTCATCGACACGTAACGTTCGGAGCATTTTGGCCCAGAACCACTCGGAGGAATAAATGCCGCCGACGTATTTGGTGTAATCGGTATCCCAATGGTGGGCGAGGTCATTAATTTCGTCGGCCTCGGCATTGGACGTGTGGTCTTTCCAAAGAATGAACATGCCGTTCGGATTTTCGGCGAAGTCGGGGCGAAGAGCCAGCGGCAGGCCGGTTTCATCGACGGCGCAGGGCGTGGAGCCGGTGGTGTCGATGGAAATACCCACCACCTGCTGCCGAACCTCGCCGGATGCCTGCGCCAGCGCACCGGTAATGGTTACTTCCAGCCCTTCGAGGTAATCGAGCGGGTGCTGCCGGAACTGTGCCGTTGCCGGATCGCAGTACAGCCCCTGTTTCCAGCGGGTGTACTCGTGAACGTGCGTCCCGACGGCTTCGCCCGTTTGGGCATTGACGACTAAAGCCCGCACTGAGTCGCTGCCAAAATCGACGCCGATAACATATTGATTATGCATGATGTAGCTTCTGTTTTTTTCTATAACACCTTGATCCGTACGACAGAAAATGACCGGGGTGCCAGTGTCATCGAAAGAGTTTTTTTCTTTACATCTACCGGAATACGCTGCTCCACCGGGCTGACGTTCGTTGCATTCTCAAAGGAGTTCATTGCGTCTAACGTATTGTTTTTCAGCAGGGTTAGTTTCCCGCTTGCTTCTACTTTTTTGACACCATCGAGTTGAAACGTTCGTAGCTGCGCTTTATCCGATACGTTGGTTATCTTCAAAATCACCTCATTTGTGGCCTTGTCCCAGGCCGACGAAGCGTATAAACTATCCTGTCCGGCCAGCGGCTCGCCATTCTGCGTCAGGCTCAATACGTTCGTGCCTTTGTTGAGCGAGTACAGCTTCTGAACGTAGTAGTTGGGCGTGCCATACACGCGCAGATTATCGACCCAGATCAGGTCGGGCGTCCACTGCCAGCCATCGGCGTGGGCAAACAGGGGCGCGTACGATGCCATGTTTACCACGGCTGCGTTCCGTTCGAGGCCCGTCATGAACGCGGCTTCCGACAGGGCACATTGCCAGTTGTTTTTGTTGTCTACGCTAACGGTTTTATCACTTTGGGCCGCCCATTCACCCGCAAATATCTTTGAGCCGTTACGTGGGTAACTGTCATATCGGCGGGCGTTTTGCAGAAACCACTCAGGTCGACGGTAGTAGTGTTCGTCGATCAGGTCGGCGTTCATCTCGCGTAATTTGCCGTTCAGATAGTCGAACCGTTCCCCGTTGGGGTCGGTGCCGGAACTGCAAATCAGCCGGAACGTCGGGTATTTTTCTTTGATGGCTTTCTGAAAAACGGCCAGCCGTTCGATGTATTGAGGTCCCCAGTTTTCGTTGCCCACGCCCATAAACTTCAGGTCGAAGGGTTTCGGGTGGCCAAGGTCGGCCCGCACTTTTCCCCATCGGGTCGATACGTCGCCATTGGCAAATTCAATCAAATCCAGCGCGTCCTGTACGTAGGGGTCTAACTGATCCATCGGCACCAGTTCGGCGGTATTGAACTGACAGGCCATACCGCAGTTCAGAATCGGCAGCGGTTCGGCACCAATGTCTTCGCAGAGTTGAAAATATTCCAGGAATCCCAGCCCGAACGTCTGGAAGTAATCGGGCGCGGGGCGATGGCCAAACTCAAAATTCCAGCGGTTGATAACAAGCTGACGCTCTTCGGGCGGGCCGAGCGTTTTTTTCCATTGATAGCGTTGTTCGAGGTCGTGCCCTTCCACAATGCAGCCACCCGGAAACCGAACAAAACCGGGTTTCATGTCGGCCAGCATCTGAATCATATCCGCCCGCATCCCGCCGGGACGACCTTTCCAGGTGTCTTCGGGAAACAGCGAAATCATGTCCAAATCCACTACGCCGGTTCCCTCAAACCAAACCCGCAGTTTGCCTTTGGCTTCCGTGGCGGTCGATTTGAAACTAACCTGCTGTTTGTGCCATCCTTTGTCGGTCTGTTCGGGGGTTAACGTACCGCTGCCAATTACCTCGTCTTTGGCGTTGAGCAGGTCCGCGTGGAGTTTGACCGTTCCCGACTGCACCCGATACAGCACCGAGAAGTCGTAGCGCAGTCCCGATTTAATTCCCATCCCCCGAAACCCCTCGTTGGTCATACTCAGATCGCCCGGATTGGCGTTGCTGGCTGTCACGCGGACGTAGCGCGGATTAGCCGTATTTTTCTCCTGCCGATTCTGCAGCAGCACGTCGCCTTCGGTGCGTTTTTTGCCATCCACTTTCCAGCCCATGAGCGGTTTGAAAAACTCAAACGAGCGGTTTTTAACCATCTCGGCATAGATACCGCCATCGGCTCCGAAATTGATATCTTCAAAAAACACGCCCCACATCGTCGGCTGAATGTCGGCAACGGGCTGCGCTACGTTTACCCGAACAACGGGCGCGGGTTGGGCGTGGGCGAAACTAATTGCGGTGAAAAACAGGCTGACTGTTATGCAAATTCGATTCATGGTCTGTCGTCAATAAAGCTCTGTTGTGTTGAAAAAATAGTGGGTAATGTATGTTAGTTAGCCGCCTGTACCCCTTCCGACGTCATCATAATTCGTTTGATCGTATTATCCTGATTGTAATGCAGTTCGTCAATACAAACCGACCGGTGGAAACTGCCCGCGTCGGGTACTAAGGCCCCGTTGTGATAAATGAAATACGATTTACCTTTGAAGTCAATGATGGCCTGGTGGTTGGTGTTGCTGTTTCCGGCCAGTTCGTTGATGATGCCTTTATAGTCCCAGGGGCCTTCGATGCTGCGACTCATGGCATACACTGTTTTCTCCGGGAACTCCATCGAATACGTCAGGTAGTACCAGCCGTTACGCTTGTGAATATAAGGTGCTTCGGTGAATTTGGGCAGCGAAATTGTTTTGATTGGCCCGTCCAGTTCGGTCATGCTGGCTTTCAGTTTCGCGTAATAGCAAACTGTATTTCCCCAGAACAGGTACGCCTGCCCATTATCATCGATGAAGACCGATGGATCAATGTCATCCCAGAAAATTTTTGCCTGGGTGGTCATGTCGTTGGTAATCAGGGCTGAACCACGAGCATCTATAAACGGACCCGTCGGGCTGTCGGACACCGCTACGCCAATGGCTTTGCCCGGAATCGTTCCGTGCTCGACGGCCACGTACCAGTAATATTTAGTACCCTTTTTAATGACCTGTGAGGCCCATGCATCGCTTTTCGCCCACTTGAAATCGTTTACCGTAAGGGGAACAGGATGCTCTTTCCAGTTCACCAGATCGACCGATGAAAAACACAGCCACTCGCGCATGACGTAACGGGCCTCGCGTTCGGGGGCTTCGTCATGGCCGGTGTAGAGGTATACCGTGCCGTTGTCAACCAAAGCCGCCGGGTCTGCCGTGAATTTATGTCTGATAATCGGATTGCCAACGGCTTTAGTAACGGTTCCCGGCTGGGCGGAGGCCGTTAAATAAGTTGCGCTGAGCAGCGTAATGACGGTTAGAATAAAGTTCATAGGATTCATTTCTTTTTGCCCCAAACGGCGGTGCCCTTGTTATTGAGACCTGTGAAAATCACAGTTGCCTTCCGATTTTCCCAGTCGCGGCCTTTCTGCACAAAAACCTTATCCGTAAATCCGTTGCTCCAGATCAGCGTCAGCCAGGGCGCATTGTAACTCCACGTACTGGCGGCATCGCTGTTAAGCGTACCATTTGCATTGATAGTCAGCGGAATAGATGTCTGAAAATCGGGTGTTGTTTGCTCTTTGTCGTAGCCCGGCACCACCCGATACCCCAATGTGATCTGCTCCCAATTGCCCACAATATCGCTCTGCGCTACGGTAGCCTCATCTTCATAGGCGTAGCGTTCGGGCGATACCACGGGCCAGCCGTCGGGCGTCCAGAAAACCTTCCGAACGTGCAGATTCATGAAGTATTTATTGACGCCGGGTCGTCCCTGATGCGCCATGAAAAACTGCCCGTCTTTTTCAAACACCGCGCAATGCGATACGCCCTGCCAGCCGCTGTGCCCACTGAATTGGTAGGGAGCCAGAATCATGGGTTCGTGGTCGATGTCTTCGTTGATGTTGCGGTTATTAAAGTCCAGAAATGGCCCGTTGGGGTTGTCGCTGCGGCCCACGCGCACGTTGTATTTGGAGTCGATCCAGTCGTAGGCAATGAACAGGTAATATTTTTTGAGCGTCGGATTATATATGATCTCCGGCCCTTCGATGTTGCCGTTGTATTTGCCATCCGTGAAGCCCCGGTTGGCGATACGTATGCCTTTATCGCCCGACGACTGCGTCATACCCGTGCTGGGATTGAGCCGGAGCGCGTAAATGCCGTCGTACGCCGATCCATAATGCATCCAGTGCTCGCCGGTAGGCGTCACAATGACCGTTGGGTCGATGGCATTGGTTTGCGGGTTGTTCTGACATTTGGAACTGACCACAATGCCTTTATCCGTCCACGGACCTTCGGGATTAGTGGCCGTAGCCAGCCCGATGGCACTCAGCTTGCATTGGTCAGACGAGAGCGAATAATAGAGCCGGAGTTCGTTGCCCACCGATAAAATGTAAGGTGCCCAGAGGCCATCGTTGGGTTTGCCGCCACTTTGCCGGATGAAGTCAGCCGCTTCTTTGGGCAAGCCGGACGTGAAAACCCAGCCCACAAAAAACCATTGGACAAGGTCTTTCGATTTCCGAATCTGAATCCCCGACGGAATGGTCGTGCCGAACGCTACGTCGGTGCTGTAACAATAGTAATACTCACCGATTTTACGAATCGACGGGTCATGCACATTATACGGCCCCCATTTCAGATAATTCGTTGCCGCCGACACATCAGCATACGTATCGTTGATCGAATTGATATCGAACGTCGGTGTTGTCGGAATGGTCGGCGTCGTGGGCGTAACAGGCGCCTGGGGTTCAGTTTCTTTCCCACAGGCTACACACAGCAGCCAGGTAGCCAGCAACACGAACCCACACATCTGCTTATATTGACTCATAACGGAGTAGTGAGGGAGATGTACAAACTCGGTGGTTTTAGCCCGTCAGCGGCCGACCGTCTTCTCTTTTTTTAAGGGAAGGATTGGGACGGTCGGCCGTTGCTGCGGGGTGTTTCCGGTCAGATCAATACGACAAGTTCTGTTTTGTACCGGGGTTGTTGTCGATTTCCCGCTGTGGAATCGGGAAGTGTTCCCGACCTGCCTGATACGTAACAAATTCAGGGTCACGTGCTTTTAGTTCGGCTAATTTCGTCGGGTTCTGCAACCAGCCCCACCGCCGGATATCGTCGAAGCGGTGGCCTTCCAGCGAGAACTCCAGCAGCCTTTCGTGGGCGAGTTGCTCCCGGAATTGCTCCTGCGTCATGCCGGGCTTTGTTTTGGCTAAATCCGGCAAACCAACCCGATTCCGCACGCGCTGAACGAAGGGAACCGCTTCTGCCGTTTTGCCCTGTTCGTTCAGGCATTCGGCATACATCATCAATACGTCGGCGTAGCGGAGCAGCCGCTCGTTTATGCCTGATCGCCAGTCGTATTCGTCTTTCCGGCCATTGTCAAAATTCTGATATTTCCCGACAAACAAATCGTTGAGATCGGCGGCATTCTTTGCGTACTGTACCGAAAATTCGACGCCGTACAGTTTCAGTCCCGGTTTGTTATACAGAATGGTCGATACCAAGCGAGGATCGTCGGCACCCAGCGTCGTTTTCTCCTGGAGAAATTCGTTGAACGCCGAACGGGTTGGTTGCACGTCGGTCCAGCCGAAGCCGCGTGGCGCATACGTAATGGCGCGGGCACTCGTCCGGCCCCAACTGGCAATGGGTTCGCCACCCCAGTTGAGTTCAGTACCACCGGCTTCGCGGGCAAACTGCACCTCAAAGAGCGACTCTTTGTTGTTTTCGTTCCTATCCGTGAAATTGTCCTGGTAGTTGGGCACCAGATCATACACGCCCAAATCCATGACCGCTTTGAACTGGGTAGCGGCTTCCGGATATTTTTTCGTGAACAGATACGCCTTGCCCAGAAAACCGAGAGCAGCCCCTTTTGTGGCCCGGCCAGTCTGTCCTTTGTCGGCTCCTGTTACAGTCTCATACGATACGGGCAGCAGCTCCGACGCTTTTTTGAAATCGGCAATGACCTGTGCCCAACCCTCGGCCTCGGTCGATTGCTTCACCGTAAAATCCGCCTTCGACTTTACCGATGTCAACGGCAAACTCACATTCCCGAACAGGTTGACGAGATGATAGAAATACAAGCCCCGCAGAAAATACGCCTGACCAAGAATCCGGCTTTTAACGGCTTCGTCCATCTTGATGCCTGGCACAAAGTCCAGCACCTGATTGGCTTTGGAAGCACCCTCATAGTGAGCACCGTACACCCAGCCGTAAATGGCGTCGTTTCCCGTATTGAGCGCGAACCGACCCGAATTATACATCTGATCCCAGGGGCTGTTGCTTTTCGCATCGTCGCCCCGCGTATCGAGCAGAATGTTGGTCGAGCGCATGTAGCCGCCGTCAACACCCAAACTCAAATAGGCTGCCGTGATGCCTTTCATGGCGTCGTCCTGACTTTGCCAGAATGTGGCCGACGTTTGCTGGTTTGGATTGATTTGCTCCAACTGATTCTGGCACGCCGTGCTGGCCAGAAAAGTGGTCAGGAGAGCGAATAGACTATGTTTTGTGATTGTTTTCATGGAGATATGAACCGCGTCTGCGGCTTCATTAATAGGTTGGTTATAGTCCGATCTGTAAGCCGATTAGAATAGAACGGGGGTTCGGGTATGAACCGTAATCGAAACCCCGGCTGAACAATCCATCGCTGATAAAGTCAGGGTCCAGACCTTTGTATTTCGTGATCAGAAAGATGTTCTGCCCCGATACGTATGCCCGAACTTTGCTGACTCCCTTGATTTTGTTCAGCAGCGAAGCGGGTAGGCTGTAGCCGATCTGCGCATTTTGCAACCGCACATACGAGCCACTCTCTACATACCGATCCGAATCCCGATTGTTGGCGTTTGGATCGCCGATGACCGGGCGCGGTACGCTGGTATTAGTATTGGTGGGCGACCAGAATTTCAGCGCATCAACGTGCGAATTGCTGTATTGCATACCCATCAGATCGCGGTAAACGCCGTTATACACCTTGTTGCCTGCGTTGCCCTGCAAAAAGAATGACAGATCGAAGTTGTGATACGATGCGTTGAAATTGCCACCGAAATAGAGTTTCGGGATGGCCGAACCCAAATACACACGGTCCAGCGAGTTGATAACCTTATCACCGTTTATGTCCGTAAACCGAATGTCGCCGGGGGCAGCGTTGGTTTGTAGCGCGTGGTTTTTCACCTCATCGACCGTTTGGAAAATACCGGCGGTCTGGTAGCCGAATAATTCACCCACCGAACGACCCACTTCCGTTTTGCTGGCGGCTCCATAAATCGGATTGTTGCTGCCGCCCAATTCCAGCACCTTGTTTGTCAGCGTATGCACATTGGCCGAAACGTCGTACTGGAACTCACCCGACCGTTTCCGGTAGGCCGCCGTAACCTCAAGTCCATAGTTCCGAACCGAAGCCGCATTGGTTGTGATGGAGCCGTTTGTTGCTCCCACCGAATAAGGCAGGGGAATCGGGGCCAGCATATCGTAGGCGCGGTTGTCGAAATACTCAACCGTCAGCGATAGCCGGTCGCGCAGCAGGCCCATATCGAGTGCTACGTTGGTTGTCTGTTTAGACTCCCACTTGATGGATGGGTCGACTACCTGCGTCCGTGTGGCACCCGGCACCAATACGTTGTTGAACACATAGCCCGCAAACGGATTGATGTACGTATCGAAGAGGTAGTCGCCAATATTCTGGTTGCCCAGCGTTCCGTAGCCACCACGCAGTTTAAGCGTTGTGATGGCTTCTGGCAGTTTAATGTCGTTATGCACATTCCAGGCTGCGGCCAGCGACATAAAGTTGCCGTACCGGTTTTCGGGGTTGAACCGCGACGAGCCATCCCGCCGGAAGTTGAACGTCAGCAAATATTTATCGGCGAAATTGTAATTGACCCGCCCCAGCATCGACGCCAGTGTTGCGGTATATTTCGCGCCGGTAATGTTGCGGGAGCCATCAGCGGTAATGCCCGCGCCGAGGTTCTGAATATACGGCTCCGTTAAGCCGCGAAGGCTGCCATCCATCCGTTCGAGGGTGCCCGTCTGAAACGTGTAGCCACCCAGAAAGTCGAGCTTGTGCCGCCCGAATTCCTTCATGTAAGTCAGCGTATTTTCGATCAGGCCAACGGCGTTTTGCCCCCGCGTTTCGTTGTAAATGGATATCTGCTGGAGGTAATAAAAACCCAAATCATATTTCGGTTCGAAGTACTGGTAGTTCCAGTTCGTGTTGTCGTAGCTGACGTTGAGCCGGTATTTCAGGTCCTTGATCGGCTCAATTTCACCCCAGAAATTAGTCAGCAAACGATTGCGTTTATCGTTGCCCCGCAGCAGCGAGTTCATGCCGATTACGTTGAGGGTAATAGAACGTTGTGTGTTGTTATCACTGCCGCCAAAACCGCCCAGCCGGTTGGGATCGTAAATCGGCATGGTTGGAATAGCCGTGAACAGACTCGTAACGGCACCACCAAAAACGGCGTGATCGCGGGTGTTTTCGGCCCCGATTTTCTCTGCATTCGAATAGGCCACTTTCGCCCCGAAGTTAAAAATGCCTTTTTTGCCAACGATATTGGTATTCAGCGAAAAGCGTTTGTAATGCTGCGGTCCGGTAACGGTGCTGCTCTGGTCGAAATAGCCAATGCCCACGCTGCCTCGCAAAGATTCTGTTCCGCCCGAAAAGTTGATGTTGTGATCCTGAATATACCCCGTTTTCAGCCCCGCTCTCTGCCAGTCGGTATTCACATTGCTGATATACGCCGGGTTGCCGGGGTCATTGGCCGGAGCAATAGCCAGGCCCGCATTCAGTTCGGCGGCACGGGTCACGGTCTGGTAGCCCTCGCGGTCGAGCACCGGAATGCTGCGGTAAATTTTGTTGGCACCACCGTATCCATTGTACTCGACTTTCAGCGGTCCTGCCTTGCCTTTTTTGGTGGTGATAATCACAACGCCTGTTGCCGCCCGTGAGCCATAAATCGCCCCGGCAGACGCATCTTTCAGTACCTGAATCGACTCGATGTCATCGGGCGAAAAATCGTACGGCGAATCGACCGGAACGCCGTCGATCACGAATAGCGGGCTGTTGTTGCCAAACGTACTGATGCCCCGAATTTTAATCTGCGTAAACCCACCCGGCTCGCCCGAGCTTTGCACCGTTACACCGGCAACCTGCCCCTGTAATTGCTTGGCAACGTCATATGAAGCCGTTTTTCTGGCGTCGTCCACCTTCACAATCCCAACCGAACCCGTCAGGTCTTTTACTTTTTGCGTACCATAACCAACTACAACAACCTCGTTCAGTGTTTTGTCGTCGGTTTGTAACGTAACGTTAAGCTGCGTGGCTGACCCCACAACAACCTCTTTCGACTGGTAGCCAACAAAGCTGAAAACCAAGACTGTTCTCGCATCCGGCACCGAAAGCTGAAACTGTCCTCTGGCATCGGTGGTGGCGCCCCGTGCGGTCCCTTTAACCAATACGTTCACGCCGGGCAGCGATGCGCCGTTTTCATCCTTAACCGTTCCGTTGATGCTGATATCAGCATTGATCGGGGTGCCGATTACGTTGGCTGCCGTTGGGGCCGGCCTTGCCCACCCCGTTTGGTGAGCAACGAGGGTTAGCGAAATACAGGATATGCCAACCAGGCCCTGCATTTGGGTCCATAACTGTCGAATTTTTTTCATAGGTTTACTTCGTTTTTGTTCGTTTTTTTAAGAGAAAAGGCAAAAATTGTCCCGTATCATGTATCAAAACGATTCGTGTTCGGGGGGGTATCAGACCGACGGTGTTGCAACCACCGTCGGTTTTTTTGGCGAAAGTTCTCCTGTTACATAGGCTATTTATAGTAAAGTCAGCGGAAAAGAAGACGATTTACGAGAGGTTGTATAATGACTGCATGGCGAAGAAATCAGGCGTATGTCAACTCGGTCAGTTCCGGCAGGAATGTAAAATAGCCGTCTAAGTATTTTTGATATTTCTCGCCATTCAGCGTGTAGAGCTGCCCTTTTTTGGTAATCGAATTGCCATCTTTCTCACCGGTGCCCAGCAATAATTCTGTTGCCATGATCTTGCGACTGAAATTGCGCCGGTCGAGTTGTATGCCGTAAATGGCTTCGTAGAGCTTTTGCAACTGGGGAACCGTAAATTTTTCGGGCAGCAGTTCAAAGCCAATCGGGTGCAGAGCCGCTTTATAGCGTAGCCGCTGTAGTGCGTGTTCAACCATTTGGTCATGGTCGAAAATAAGCGCCGGCTTATTTCCTAAGTCAATCCACGACGCGTTATGTGCCTGTATCGCGTTCACATCCTGATCGGCAATATTGACCAGCGAATAATAGACAACCGATAGCGTACGTTCGACGGGGTCCCGGTTCACCGTACCGAATGTTTGCAATTGCTCCAGGTAATTGTTGCGCAGACCGGTCAGGTTGTACAGAATTCGCGCGGCTGCATCACTCAGGTCTTCATCCTCGTGTAAAAACCCACCCATCAGCGACCAATTTCCATATTGCGGCTCGAAATTCCGTTTAACCAGAAGCAGTTTTAAGGATTCACCATCGAACCCAAAAATGATGCAATCGAGCGCGACAAGGATTCGGGTACTGTTCTGGTAAACTGTCGTCATACGCGCAAAAAGTCTAAATGTGTATAGATAACACATAGAAAGTGTGAATGCGACACAATTATAGAAAAGCAAAAGCATTTCTCCAAATAGTTCTAAACTTTTTTTCTGATTAGTAACTATATGAGAATTTCTTGTTTAAAATGAGGAGACTGGCAAACCGGTACGTGTGTGTTGCCGGGTCCATCTGGAGGAGCGTGTTGTAGGACCGAAACGGTTTGGCACGACTCAAGGCATTTTCATTAAACAACGGCGGAGCTGACAGGAATCAAAATGGTTACGACCGTCCCTTCTTCCGGCTGACTCGTAATGTGTAACTGACCTCCATTCGTATCAATCAATTCCCGGCAAACCTGCAAGCCTAATCCGGTCCCGACTTCGCCCGCTGTTCCCATGGCCGACTCGGGCTTGAGAAACAGTTGCGCTATCTTTTCTGCCGACATACCCTGGCCTGTGTTATGCACGGATACACCCGTAAACTCCTCATCATGAATAGCGTTCAGGTAAATAGAGCCGCCGGGATTGGTAAATTTTATGGCATTGTGGATAATATTCCGGAACACGATCTGCATGTGATTCTCGTCGGCCCACCCAGTAGCTACCCCTTTCGTTCGGTTAATCAGCCGAATGCGTTTAGCCAGCAGCATTTGTTCCAAGGAATGAATGACATCCGATATGATTGTTTCCGGCTCAACAGGTTGGGCGAAAACTGTCAGGCCACCTTTCTGTGTATCCGTCCAGTGCAGCAGATTATTGAGCATGGGATAAAACTGTTCAACCTGTTGCTGAAGCGAGTCTGTTTTCTGGCGCAGATCATGCTCACTCATTGCTTTATTATTGAAAAGCGTCAGTGTGGATACTAAATGGGCAATAGGCGACCGTAATTCGTGTGCAACAATATCAAAAAGTTTATCTTTCGTTTGGTTTAGTTCATAGAGTTCTTCGCCCTGATGCTCGATGAGTTGATTTTGATGAATCAACTGCCTGCTGGTGATCTGAGTACGCCGAAAAAACCAACCACTGACGAGTAACAACAGGATAAGGAAACCAATTATGCTATAGAAGAGCCAATTCCTTTGTTGTTGTACAATCAAATCTCTGCTTAGCAGTTTCATATCGTTTTCATTCTTTTCAAGATCGAATTTCATCTGTAACCGATCAATGGTTCTGGACTTTTCGACCGAAAACAGGCTATCCTGGAGCACGCCAAGTTCACGAAAACTGGCAACGGCCCCTTTGTCATCGCCCGTTCGGGTTTGAGCGTCGATCAATAAGGGCAATAGTTGTTCACGAAATACCGAATACTCATCCTGACGCGAGAGGAGAATGGCCTGCTGAATAAAAGGGAGGGCGAGATGGGGTTTTTGCCGGTGTAAATAAACGCTGCCTATGCCGGCATATGATCTTATGAGTGGCACATTGGGATCGCCCCCACCGAGCTTACGCTTTGCCTCAAGTTGGGCGTCTTCAAAAAAGTGGAGTGCCTGTGTTGGCTTGTCCTGTTGCAGCCAGTAGCGACCGATGCCATTGAGACAGGAGGCTATGAGGGTTGACAGGTTATTTTCACGCGCCATTTGCAACCCCTCTTCATATCCGATAAGCGCCTTTTCGTGCTGGTTCAGTTTGGCATGCAGTTCAGCCCGATACACGAGGATTACGTTTGTTTTATAGATGCTTTTATTTTTCCGGGCCAGTACCAACGCATCGTCGAAGTACCGGGAAGCAGTCAAATAATCTTTACTGTTAAAATAGATCAGACCCAGCAGGTACATGGTTTTCTGCATACCGTCGGGATCCCGGAGTTCCTGAAACTGGTGCAGAGCCATCAGGCAAACAGGTGCAGCGTTGACGTACTTTCCCCGAAAAAAATAGAGGTTCGCCAATGAATACTGAATAAAAGCGGCTTCGTGTTTGTCAGTGGGAGAGGCAAGCGCATTGGCTAAGTAGTATAACCCCCGGTCGTCGTTATGAAATGTATAATAGTCAATTACCGTCAGGCGAAACAAGGCCAGATGCCGCCGGTCGTCAATACGTTCAGCCAGCGCGAAACCCAGTTGACCGTAGTGATAAGCACTGTCAATGTCGCTTTTCTGATAGAACTTGACCAGCGTTGCATAAGCCGATACGCGTGATAAATCGGTACGAGCCTGAGCCAGTTGGGATTGTGCTACGATAACCGAAGGGGGCTTGGCCTGTACGGAACACAATCCACCCCCTACAATGAGCAACCAGAGTATGTATAAATTTGTAGCCAAAATTTATCCGATCAGATTGAAGATGGTTTGCATTTCAGACCGATACGAAGCACCGATGGGTATTTTTGAATCATTCACGCAAAGGAAATTCGAGCCGTAACTTGTAATCGTATCCAGATTAATGATGTAGGATTTATGTACTCGTCGGAAATGTCGTTTCGGTAGTAATTTATCTAAAGACGTTATTGTCTCATTTGTAACAATGACTTTGCCTAATTGATGAATTTTAGTATATATTCCGTACGCTTCAATGAACTGTATTTCACTTAACGTAAACCTATGCATTCGTCGGCCAACTTTTAGGTAAACAAGGTGGTCGGTAAGAATACTTTGATTACTTGTATAAACGTTGAGCGCTTTTTTTACGCTGCGAAGGAATCGGTTTTGTTCAACAGGTTTAAGCAGGAAATCTACTACGTTCAACTCATAGGAATCAACTGCATAATTCTGGTGAGAGCTGACGATAATTACCGGTGCCTGCTTAGGGACAATGTCAACTAATTTCAGACCGTTATCCTTGCCCATCATCACATCGAAAAAGAAAAGATCAAATTCTTTTGTAAGGAGCGTCTTTTGTGCTTCCTGATAGGAGGTACAAACGGTTATTTCCGCAAAAAGAGATAATTCCACTAAATAACGCTGTAGGAGCAGGGCGTCCGATTCTGCATCGTCCACAATGAGGCAGTTATATAGTTTCATGTGATTAGTTGTCGAATCTTGAATCTATAGCAAAATAAGACATATTTTAGCAAAACTTACCTTTTTGTATGTTAAATAACCGCGAATGATAGTAAAACGTGATTCCTACGTATTTGAACGCCATTTACTATGCTTATAATCGTATAAATATTTTATTGATTTGTATTCTTTTTGACGCATTATTACCAAATCGACTGCTTCGCTGCTACGTCATTCTCCATAAAATCAGATTATATAATAGTACTGAAGCCGTGCAATCAGCGTATATATTTTTAGTCTGTTTGCATTTTCTTCGTATAGGGATTACCGTTCAGATTATTCTCTTTTTACTGATGAATTAGCAGCAGAAATTGCTATATACAGCCAAAAATTAAAGGCCCCTGATGAACCAAATTTTTGGTTCATCAGGGGCCTTTAATTTTTGGCCCTGGGGAATTATTGTTATGTAGACATCAGAAAATTGATGGCAGACTCATCGTCATTTTCTACTTTTTTACGACCGTTTTTAATTGAAAATCGGGGTGCCCGGCCTGCCAAAGTCCGAAGGCATACATATTGGCGAAGTTGCGGAATGTAACTTTTTTGTCTTCTGTGAAATGGCCGTTGTCGTAGTTGACCTGCATCAGTACCGGTTTCCCCGACGTACTGGCGTTTTGCAGGGCAGCGGCTAATTTGCCCGGCTGCCACACAATCACGCGGGGGTCGTTCATGCCGCCTACGCACAGAACCGCCGGATATTTGGTGCCTTCTTTCACATGGTGCAGGGCATCCATTTCGTAGAGGGCCATGCACTCGGTCGAGTCTTTGACTGTTCCGAACTCCGGTGCGTTAACGGGGCCGTTGGGCGAGTCTTCCATCCGCAGGGCATTGGAGCAACTCACGTTACTGATGGCTGCCGCAAACAAATCGGGCCGTTCGGTAATGGCTCTCCCAATAAGAATGCCGCCCGCGCTGGTGCCCATACCGATGAGTTTTCCCGCGCTGGTGTAGCCGTTTTTAATCAGGTATTCGCCACTGGCAATGAAGTCTTTCCATGTGTTTGGCTTGGTGGTTTTATAGCCCGCTTTGTACCAGTTCTGGCCTTTTTCGGAGCCGCCACGCGGGTGCGTTTCGGCCACGATAACGCCCTTATTGAGCAGGGCCAAGGCACGTGTGCTGAAACCGGGCGTTGCCGAAAAGCCGTAAGCGCCGTACCCGTCCATGAAACACACCGACTGCCCGTCTTTTTTCAATCCTTTCCGGTAAATCAGCGAAAGCGGCACCATCACACCGTCGTGACCCGGAATTTCGAGTTCTTCCACCACCAGATCGTCTGTGCCGGGGTAGCTTACTTTCACGTTGAAGTTACTGATAGTCAGATTTTTATCCGTCGGATTGTAGTCATAAAGTGTTACGGGCTGTTTCCAGGACGTAATGTTAATAATGGCCTCGTTGCTGCGAGGGGCATCGAGCGGCATAACACCCGCCGAGCCGGTTAAGGGCAGAGGTACGTCGGCCCATTGGTTGCTACGGGAATCGTATTGCCGGATCTGATCGTTGATGCCATCATTGAGGGTCACGAACAGATAATCTTTTGTCGATACAATTCCCGTGATGTTCAGCTTGCTTTCGGGCAGCAGTACGGTGGCCGTGGCGGGGTTCGGATTGGCCGCATCAGTGACCAGAATTTTGCCGTTTGCTGCGCCTTTAACGCTGTGCAGAAACAGTCGGTTACCCAATTTCAAAAAACTATAAACGCTGTCGTCGGGGGTAGCTAACCGTTTCCAGGAAATAGTCGGTTTGCTCAGATCGGCGGGTGAGGCTACCCATCCATCCGTCCGCCGGTCCACCGAACTCAGCACCCCGTAAAGCTGGCTATCATCATCGGACAAAAACATAATGGGGTACTGGTCGGGGCGGATGCCCATGTTGGGGTTTTTAGCCCGTGAAAACAGGTCGGGGTCGGTTTTTGGATCCGTGCCCAGCCGGTGTACCCGCCCTTTAGTGTCGAGGTTGCCTTTAGGATCTTTGGGGTCGCTGGAGTTCTGTGGTGTGTACAGAAATCCGTTGTTGTCGGGCAGCCACACGACGCTCCCGCCAAACACCGCCGTAATACTCTCTGGCTGGAAGGTTTTGGTCGCCACGCTCATCGCCCGCAGGGTAGATAATTCGGCCCCGCCCTCCTGCAAACCAATTACGATTTGCTTCCCGTTTGGACTTGGTGTAAACGCCGTTACCGAATACGTTTTGCTTTTATCGTAAGCCGATGGGTCGAAAAGCAGCGTTTCAGTGCCAGTTTTTCCGTTACGGACGTAGAGCTTGCCCACCTTTTCGGACGGGAGCGTTTTGCGATAGAAATACGTATTACCCCGTTTGCTGATTTCGCCGTATCGAACAGCCCGCAATTTGTCGTACTGAACAAAAGCCTCGATCAGGCTATCGCGCCCTGGAATCTGGTCCAGTACGGTGTTGGTATAATCACCCTGGGCTTTGAACCACCCTTTCACTTCGGGGCTATTGACGTCTTCGAGCCAGCGGTAATTATCGATAACTTTTTTGCCGAAATACGTATCGGTAACGGGCCGTTTGGGCGATGGTGGCACGCCGGTGGCGGATGGATTTTGAGCCAGTAGCGAAGCGGTCGTCAGCAGACAGACGAGAAGTGCGGATAGTCCTGTTTTCATCAGATAGACGATTGGAGTTGGTAATTGATTGGTGAATGGAGGATTTTTGACTATCTGAAAAGATACAATGTATTTCTGAAATCGCTGATTATGAATTAGTAAACGGCA
>JANPJE010000460.1:0-2681 GCA_031425355.1 Spirosoma sp.
TCCAGTCCGGGCTGCGCCAAAATGACGGCCCGCTCAACGGCGTGCTGCAACTCCCGAACATTACCCGGCCAGCGGTACTGCTTCATCTCGGCCAGTAACGCCGGACTTAACCCCGACACGGGGCGATTGTACTGCTTCGCATATTTCTTCAGAAAATGCTCGGCCAACAGACCAATGTCAGTTGGGCGTTCGCGCAGGGGCGGCAACTGAAGTTCGATGGTGTTGATCCGATAGAGTAAATCCTGCCGAAACCGAAGTGTCGGACCACCCCGCTCGGTTACACCTTCGGTCAGGTCGGCATTGGTGGCGCAGATAAGCCGCACATCAACCGGGCGGGCCTTGTTCGAGCCAACACGCGTAACCTGTCGCTGTTGCAGCACGGTCAGGAGTTTAGCTTGCTGGGAGGGCGTCAGGTTGCCGATTTCATCTAAGAAAATAGTGCCGCCGTTGGCTTCTTCAAACCGCCCGGCACGGTCATCGCGGGCATCGGTAAACGCGCCTTTTACGTGTCCAAACAGTTCACTTTCAAATAAGCTTTCAGTCAGGGCACCCACATCGACGCTCACAAATGGCTTGTCGCGCCGGAGCGAATGGTCGTGAATAGCTCGTGCAATCAGGTCTTTCCCGGTGCCGTTTTCGCCCAGAATCAGTACGTTGGCATCCGTTGGGGCCACCCGCTCCACCGTTTCGAGCACTGGCCTCATGGCACTGCCAATGATGGACGATGAACCGCCTGAACCAACTTTTTTCGTTTTTCCTTTCTGGATTTCTTCTTTCTCGTCTTCCTCCCCGGCTCGTCCGTTTACTGCGCCACGAATGGTATCCAGAAACTTATCGTTCTGCCATGGTTTCAGTACGAAATCAACCGCTCCGGCTTTAATAGCCCGAACGGCCATCTCGACATCGCCATAAGCCGTAAACAGCACGACGCGGGCCTTCGGGTCGATGTCCAGAATGCGGTCGAGCCAGGCAAATCCTTCCCGGCCGCTGCTCACATCGCGCTGAAAATTCATGTCGAGCACAATGGCATCATAGCGGTTGTTGTTGAGCAGAAAGGGCAGTTTTTCAGGATTCTTTTCGATATCGACCGACCCAACGTGTCGTTTCAGTAACAGCCGGGCCGCCAGCAATACGTCGGGATCATCATCGACGAGTAAGAGTTTCGCATCTTGCATAAACCAAAGAGAGAAGGCAGACTGATTTGTTGCACATGGGCACCTATTCAATCACAAATTACGGTTTTCTTCCTTACTTTGATCGTCAAATTATCATGAATGGTCAGCTTTAGCGATAAGTGGTCGGAAATTGCGTAACACCGCGCCGGACAATTTATGCCTATTCCTGACCACTGTTTACCTGTACGCGCCCGCCGAATGACTGCCAAGTATCCCCCTTTTGATGATCGCTGGTTCTACGCGCTCGTAACCGTTGGCGTGTTGCTGAATGCCACCGGCCTGTTTCCGCCCATCATGGAACCCGATAGTGCGCTGTATGCCTGCATTGCCAAACAAATGGCTCAGTCCGGTGACTTCGTGAACTTGTATGCAACCGGTGCCGACTGGCTCGACAAACCCCATTTCCCCTTCTGGGTAGTTGCCGTGAGCTACCGGATTTTTGGCGTCAATACGTTTGCGTATAAATTTCCTGCCCTGCTGTTTTTCCTCGGCAGCGTCGTGTACACGTATCGATTCGCCCGGCTTGCGTACCCAAAAATAGTTGCCCAAATAGCTGCGCTGGTGCTCCTGACGGCATTTCATGGTGTTTTATCAAACAGCGACGTTCGGGCTGAACCGTTTCTGATGCCACTTATCATCGGAGCCGTATATCATTTCTACCGGGTGTTTCTGGGTGGTCGTTTTTATCATTTACTGTTGGGATCACTACTAACCGGGTGCGCGTTGATGACTAAAGGCATCTTCGTGCTCATTCCGATTGGGGCCGGTTTAGTGTTGCACTGGCTGCTGACGGGTCAGTGGCGCGAGCTGCTCAAGCTGCGCTGGTACGTTGCCATTGCACTCTCGTTTGCCTTTACGCTACCCGAAATTTACTGCCTGTATCAGCAATTCGATTTGCACCCTGAAAAGGTTATTTTCGGTCAGACAGGCGTATCAGGCATCCGGTTTTTTTTCTGGGATAGTCAGTTCGGGCGATTCTTCAATACCGGCCCCATTAAAGGCGAAGGCGACAAATTTTTCTTTGTTCACACGCTGCTATGGGCGTTTTTACCCTGGTCGCTCCCACTTTACGCCGGTGTGAGCAAAGCGTTGATCGGCCTGGTCAGACGACGAAGTACGGTCGGTTCGCCGGTATTGCCCGAATACGTATCGCTTGGCTCCGGTGTGGCAACGTTCGTGCTGTTCTCGTTGTCGGGTTTTCAATTACCTCACTACATGAACATCATTTTTCCGTTTTTCGCTATTCTGACGGCACAGTTTCTGGCAAATCTGCAGCCCGATACTGTCCGCCGATGGACCATCGGGCAAACGATTATCGGGTTGTTAGTGGTTGCTTTGTTAGTTGCGCTGGTAATGCTTGTCCAGCCTGCCTACTTGACTTTAGCATTGGGCGGTGTTCTACTTGTTGCATTGGCAACGTTCTACTTTTTTCGGCAGAACGACCTGTTATCACTATCGGGCCGCATGGCAGGAACCATGCTGATTCTGGCCGGGCTACTGAATCTG
>JANPJE010000461.1:0-14417 GCA_031425355.1 Spirosoma sp.
CGGCTATTCCAACACGGGTTATAATTTGCTGGGCAAAATTATTGAAAAGGCCTCAGGCATGTCGTACAGTAATTTCATTCGGACCCGGTTTCTGGAGCCTTTACAATTAACCAATACGTACCCTGTGTGGCAGGGGACCGATAACCGGATGAGGGACCCGTTTGTGGAATCCTTCCTGCACCTGCCTGGCCAGAATCCCATCAATACGTCGGAAGACAATATGTCGATTCACGTAACGGAGGGGGATATTGTTTCGACGCCTGCTGATGTGACGAAGTGGATGGAATTGTTGCTCACGGGTAAAGCCGGAATTTCGCCCGAAAACGTAGCCTTAATGAAAAAAATGGAGGTGGCCGATGTATCACATGGCGTGTATGGTCTGGGGCTTACGTATAATGAGGGGCTGGGGTTTGGTCATGATGGTGCCCACCTAAGTTATATATCCACCCTGCGTTACAACCCGGCTACCAGGACGACAGTGCTGATAGTGGCTACGCTTATTAAAGTCGGCAGTACACCGGCCGAAAGCAACACGGCTTTTATGGAGTTGGCTTACGGCGTACGGAATGGGGCCTTACGGGCCGCCCAGCTTGTGAACCGATAAGTACCGGGGCTGGAACGGTTTCTCCCCGCCATCATGAATCAACCTCCACCAAAAAACCTCTACTAACATGACAACCTCTCTCTTTTTTACGCACCTGAGCAAACGGCTCCATTTCTCCCGTACGGCTGTCCGTACCAGGGTTCTTTGCCTTTTTTTGACTGTCGGGCTGGCCGGGTTGCTGGTCGGCTGTAGCGACCACCTGAGTCCGGCCAGCCTTCAGGTGCAGGAGGCCGTCGATAAAGTCCGGGTCGATCTGGAAAAATCGCTGGGCAATTCAGTACCCTCGCTGAATGTGTTGATTCAAACGCCCACCGAAAAAATCGTTGTCTCCTCGGTGCCTGCCGGGAAGACGCCGGTCACTGAAACGGCTCATTTCCGCTTTGCCAGCAATACCAAACACTTTACGGCCACGGCGATCCTGAACATGCACGAAGCGGGTTGGCTGAATTATAAAGCCCGGATTACGGACCTCATGCCGGGCACCAACCTTCCGTACGTTCCGAATACGCCGGACTGGAATTTTCCCCATAAAAAAGACATTACCATCGAGCAATTGCTGCAACACAGAGCCGGTGTGTTTGATGTGGATAATGACCCCGTTCCGGGCTTCAACGGGCTTACGTATACGGAGGCTGCCCTAAAGGCCGATCCGACGCACCAGTTTACGACCCAGGAAATGATTCGCCAGTTGATTATCCATCAGCTTTCCTACGGCGCACCGGGTGCTGCGTATCATTACAGCAATACGGGCTATGCCATTTTGGGCGAGATTATCGAACGCGTGTACTCGGCTAAAACGGGGAGTGTTAGAACGTACAGCAATTACATGCAGAACTACGTAGTCGGCCCAACCGCTGTGGTACCCATTACCGTTCATTTTCCCGACCGGGCCGCTGATGTGGTGTTGCCTGCCCCACGGGTGGAAGGCACCGTTCGGTATCCCACCCAAACGATTATGTACGGGGATTATAACATGAGTGATCAGGTAGCCGGAGGGAATGGCATTGGTACGATGGTGGCCCTCAATACGTACATCCGTACCCTGATGAAAGGCCAGAATGTATTAACGCCCGCCACGGTAAAGGTGATGCAGACGGATGACCTGGGTGGCTTCTTCATCAAGAACTTAGGGTATGGTAAAAACGGCGCCCGGATCGGTAATCTGTCGCTGATGATCTACGACCCGCTAACCGACGTATCGGTGGTGGCGTATCTGCCGCTGTGGGATTTAACCCAGGGGCCCAATGGGGATACGTCGTTTTTTAAATGCTTTACTGCCATCACGGACGCAGCCTATGCGGCCCGGGCGGCCTTAGGCTATCCGGGTAAACCCTGACGCAGAATCAAATTTTCATCGGCTTTACGCTCACCATCTTACCCGGGCTCGCCAGGAAGAATGCCTGGTCCACCGTTTTATCCTAAACCCATCCCCTTTGGGTTGACTGACCCGTCCGGAAATCATCCGATTGTGCAAGCACCATTGAATACCCATGACAACTCCAGATGGGCGGCTTGTGCCATCCATTTGCCTATCTTGTCAGAACTTCAGCCATAAGCTCATCAATATTACTGGTACTCATAAGCCCTTCCGGAAATCTGGGCTGGAATGTAGAATGCCTCCCCAAGAGGTACTTGTTGAATTCACTGGTGATCTCCCCACGAGAATCCCGTATAGAAAAATCTTTAGACCCCGCTACATTCCCTGAAGTCTTTGCATACCTGTAATCAGTTATCAAGATGGAAAAGCAAACCGTTTCCTTGCCCATTGTTAATCCAAAAGCTGCTGGCATTGATATCGGCTCCCGCGAGCATTGGGTAGCCGTCAACCAAAACAAAGAAAACGTACGCTCCTTTGGCGTCTACACTCAGGATCATCAGCAACTCATCGATCATCTGCGAAAGCATGACATTACGTCGGTGGCTATGGAGAGTACAGGCACGTATTGGCAGACGCTTTTCACTGCGTTACAGAGAGCAGGCTTTGCCGTGCTCCTGGTGGGTGGTAGCCAAACCAAGAATGTCCAGGGGCGCAAAACCGATGTCATTGATTGTCTGTGGATTCAGAAACTCCACTCATTGGGCTTGTTATCGGGCAGTTTTTTGTTGAATGATACGCTGCAAGAGTTGCGCACCTACTATTATCATCGCCAGCATCTGATCGAACAGTTGGCGACCTACACCCACAAAATGCAGAAAGCGCTTCGGTTGATGAACCTGCGCTTGGACGTAGCCATTCGCGACATCACCAGTAAGTCGGGCCTGGCGATATTAATGCTATTTTAGGCGGTCAGCGCGACCCTCATGAGTTGGCCTCCTTAGTGGACATCCGTATGAAGAGATCCAAGGAGGAGATCGCTCAATCGCTGCAAGGCAATTGGCGGCAGGAATACCTTTTCGAGTTGAAAGTAACCCTGAGCTTTTACTATCAATTCCAGCAGGCTTTACTCGACTGTGACCAAGTGATTGAACAGGCTCTGCGTCGGAGTATTCCAGCCGAGTTGGTACTCCAACCTCCCCCAAAAACTCCCGAAACAGCGAAAAAGAAAAGTAGTAAGAATGCGCCTGCCTTTGCCCTCTCGGGACTGGCCTATCACTATTTTAAAACGGATTTGTTTGCCATATCGGGCGTGAGTCATAACACGGTGCTTTGCCTGTTGACGAGCCTATGCAAGGATATTGATAAGTTTACATCCGCTAAAAGCTTTGCCAGTGGGCGCATCATCAGTCATCGTACGCCCTCAGGGAAGTCCTATATCGCTTCGGCCCTGCGTCAAGCTGCGAACTCGATTGGCAATCAAAAAGATCATGAGTTGAGTCCTTTTTTCAAACGCATTGCCTACAAGAAAGGGCGCGTGGCGGCCATCACAGCCACCGCTCGCAAGCTGGCGGTGATTATCTGGCACATGCTAACTAAAGAAGAACCGTATAAAAAAGCTCAGGTTAAAGCCACCGTTCAAAAGACCCGAGAAGCGGGCTTGCGACAAGTACAACGGCGTTTAGTAGCTTTAGACTTAAGCCAGGATGAGTTAAGGGGCTTGTTTGCAAAAGCGTCTTTATCAGTGGGATAGCTATTAGTTGTAAAGAAAAGTATTGACCGTTTGTTGGTAGTCCATTTTTTTGTTGACCAGTAATTTAACCCCTATTTTCATTGTCCACAACTTCAACCGCCTGATTGTGGGGATAGTAGTTCTTCCACCTCCGCTTTAGCGTACCCTCTCTTTGATGAGCTTGATCCGGCACCAGCATATCACAACTTAGATGCGGCCGTTTATAGTTGTAAAGAAACACTGCTTGGTCAAGAACCAACTCCGCCTGGGCTAATGAGTACACGGCTCGATGAGCTAAATACTCATTCTTGATGATCCCATTCACTCGTTCAGCGATGGCATTCTCCAGTGGATCTCCTGTTTCGGTCATACTGATCTGAACATGATAAGCGTCTAATAACCCAATATAGATGGCACTTCCATACTGAATACCTCGATCAGAATGGTGAATTAATTCCCTGGCCGTTCGCCGATTAATCTTTTTCAGCGCCATCTGTAGAGCAGTCTTACAATGAACTGCCTCTAAGGTCGGTGCGACACAATAACCCATGATTCGTTTGGAATAAGCGTCGGTGACAAACGATATGTACAGGCATCCACACTGAGTAAACCAGTAAGTTATATCACTCACCCACAATTGGTTGGGCCTTTCCACTATTAATTCCTTGATCAGGTTCGGGTATTTGCGGTATGGATGACCCGAAAAGGTAGTCCGTACCCTCCGCCTTCGTCTCCTGATTAACAGGTGGTTAGCGACTAATAAGTCAAATAATAGATCCCTACCTGTTTTTATTCCCTTTCCAATCAGTTCCTCTTTGATTAGCTCATAGAGTTTTTTGCCACCAATCCGAGGATGATCGGCTCGAGTCTGCTCGACCAGGCCTAGAATATCTTCATCATGATTGATCTGGCCGGCTTGCCGTTGCCAGTATTGGTAGTAGCCTTGTCGGGAGAAACCAAGCGCACCCTCCAACTGCCGAATATGCAGATTGGGATAGTTCATCAGCATGAACCGGATGGCTTGGTAACGGACTTTTTTTCGATATCGACCCCCAACTCATATTTAGCCACTCGTACCAGCGTCGAATAATAAAGGGTTTTAAAGTTAGCCGTTTCCAGTTCTTCTTCGAGCGAACGCACCTTGGCCCGCAGTTGATTGACTTGGTCCTCTGGGGTAGAAGGTCGGTTTGACTTTCTTGAGGAAGGAGGCAGTAAATCAGGATCAGTTGAGGCAGCTTGTTTCTTAGCTTTGGCTTCCTCTTCGATTTTTCTGATCCAGCGCAGTACCGTCATTCGATTGACTTTATACCGCTCAGCGGCCTGGTCAATGTTGAGCTGGCCGAGCAGAACGGCGGCCACCATTTCACGCATGATCCGTTTTGGCTGTTTCATACGTAGTTTAACAAGTCTGTCCATGAGTTGACTGTTTATGGTCAACATTTTCCCGGACAAGTCAATTTGTCAGGACAAGTCACTGATCAGTTGAGTTTAAAATTCTGCAACCCCACGGCGTTCAAAATGGCCAGCATCGCCACGCCCACGTCGGCAAACACCGCTACTCCCAACGTTCAGCAGCCAATTTTGCCGAATTCAGCCTGGTCTCTGCTCGACAAGTCAATGATGTGCTTGATGAATGACCTCGCTTTTAACTCTTTACTGGCTGCATATCGTTTTCGGTCATCGTTCGCTTCCCGCGCTATTTCGTACTTTAAATTCTGATAAAATTCTCTGGCTGTTTCGTGCTTTCTTAAATAATCCCTGAATAAAATATGCCGATGCAATTCCGGGCTGTCGTACCGGCACACATACAAATGGTGTGGTATTTTATCCAGAACGTCATCCTGTGTTTTTCCAATTCGTTTAAAAACGTCCCGCCCGGCTACGCCCTGATTGCCGTTGTGGTCATACCCATAGTAGTCGAGATTCTTTTTAATATGCTCAAAATCAGCGGCTTCGTAGTAAACAACATCAATATCTATAATGGGTTTTGCGGCAAGCCCCGGAACCGCCGTACTGCCTATGTGTTCAATTTTAACGCATAAACCAGTCAATATGCCCGACAGCTTTTCCCTGATTTGCTCAAAATGATTCACCCATGCTGCACTGTACTCGGCGATTAACATACTGAGGAATACGTTTTTACATGGAAAGCAGTTCAGCAGGCTGCGCTTAATCAATGGCTCCATTTATCAGTCATCACCCTGCCCGGACGATTCAGGCCAAAATGCGCCTTAAAACGTGTAGCGAATCGTGGGGACAGGGAAAAAGCCCTGCTGGTATTCGGTCGAAATCACCTGGTTGGTTCGATTATACCCCTGCCGGAACACGTTTTGGTTGCCCGTCGCATTTTGCAGGTCTAAGGCCAGTTCGAGGGCGGTGCGCCGGTAGCTGCGTTTGTAGGCCGCTTTAATGTCCAGCCGCAGATAAGCCGGTTGCTGTTCGGTAAAAGCCAGCCCCTCGTTTTCAACCAGTTCACCCACGGCACGGGAAGCGGCTATGTTCGGGGGCGTAAAGTAGCGGCCTCCCGTGGTGGTGAACCGCACGTTGAGGGCCAGCGTATTGCCTTGTTTTTTGAGTCGCCACTCTTTGCCGCCCAGCATATTCAGCACGTAGTTTGTATTGAATGCGGTGTTGCGGAGTACGCCGTCCGAGCCCCTGTATTTCGAGTCGAAGAGCGACCCCGTCACCAGCACGTACACGCCCTTTTGCAGCGTCCGTTCGAGGGTGACGTCGACCCCATAGTTGCGGCCCGTACCGTTGTTGACTAAGCTGAACTGATCGACGGGAGCCGCACCCGACCCTTCGTTGAGTAAACTGAACGCCGATGCATAGCGATGAACCGGAATCTGGTCCAGGGCCTGATAATACCCTTCCAGCTTCAGGCTGAAAGCCTGCCCAACAATCGTTTTGTAGCCTGCCACCACATGCTGGCTGCGGGAAAAGCGGAGATTCCGGTTGGTAGCGTTCCCGGCGGGGTCGAGCACAAAGTAAGTGTACGCCCCCTGTGCCTGATGGTGCAGGCCGTAGCCCAGCGTTAGTTCGCCCCGCTCGCCCGTCCGGTAGCTCAGGCCCAGCCTCGGCTCCACAACCGCCTGCCCGGTAAAGTTAAGGTGCTGCCCGTGCAGACCGAGGTTAAGCGTCAGGCGGGTGCCAGCCAAACGTGGCCCGGCCAAGCGTGGCCCGACCCGATACCGCCAGTTGACATACGCCTGACTCAGCACGAGGTTATCGCTCAGGTTAGCCCAGATTCGGCTGGTAGTCAGACCAGTGGCTTTTCGACGGAAAATCTCGGTAGCACTGTAGTCAATCATGCCGCCGAAATATACCGTGCTTGTTGGGCTGAATTTGTGCGTCAGGTTAGCCACTGCGGAGTATTTCAGGGCCGAGAACGTGGCATCGGTTGTCAGAAACGGACGCGGTTCACCCTGAAGGGTGCCCAATGAATCCTCGCGGTATAGCTGATTGGCGTAGGTTGTTCCCACCACAAATTTAGCGAAGGTGCTGGCCGATAAACGGGTTTCGTAGGTCAGCCCGGCGATTCCGGTTTTGAATGCGGGGTAAATATTCTGGTCGGGCCGGCCGTAGAAATCGGTTCGGGTGGTGTCGATGTCTTTGCCCAGCAGGTTAATCCGGCTGAGACCACCCAGTGCGAAGAGGGTGATTTTCCGGTTGTTGCGCAGGGGAAACGTGAATTTTGCGTTCACATCCTGATACAGCGGGGGGCTGGCCGTGCCGATCTGAACGCCCAGATTTTTGAGCAGGCCCAGGGCCGTATAGCGGTAGTTAATCAGGAACGAAGCCCGGCGCACCGACGGGTCTTTGGGCGCGGCCCCCAGCGGCCCTTCGGCCCCCGCTTCAAAGCCGTTGAACCCCAGTTGGGCCACGTATTCGCGTTTTTCGTTGTTGCCCTCGCGCATCCGCAGGTCGAACACGCCCGATGTGCCGTTGCCGTAGTTGGCCGGAAACGCGCTGGTGAAAAAGTCGCTTTTGGCCAGCACGTTGTTGTTCAGAATGCTCACCACGCCCCCCGTGTTGTAGGTGGAGCCGTAGTGATTGGGGTTGGGAATGTTCATGCCTTCGAGTTGCCAGAGCAGCCCCAGCGGGGAGTTTCCCCGGATGATGATGTCGTTGCGGGAATCGTTGTTGGCAACCACCCCGGCAAAATTGGCGGCCATCCGGCTCGGATCGCCCAGCGATCCGGCGTAGCGTTTGGTTTCTTCGACATTGAACGAGCGCGCACTCAGCGTAGCGATGGGGTTGTTGGTCACCAGCGGGTCCTGCTCCCGGTTGTAACGTACCTGCACCTCGCCGAGTTGCGTGGCCCCCTCCGCCAATTGCACCTGCAGTACCACTTCCTTACCCGCCGTCACATCGATGTCGGTGAGCGTTTGGGGTTCGTAGCCGATGGCCGTAATCAGCACCGTTTGCCGACCCAGTGGTACATTGGGCAGTTTATAATGTCCATCAGCATTGGTCGTTGCGCCCAGTGCTGTATCGGTGATACGGATGGTGGCCCCGATAACAGGCTGCTGCGTGATCTGGTCAACGACCTGACCACGAAGCGTTTGGGTAGACTGAGCAGCCGCCGTACCCGCCCAAAGCAGGCATATGAAGAAGGAGATGAATCGAGTCATTGTGTCGAAACAGATAAAGGTGAATCGGGTACAAAACTCGGTGGCCGGTCGTGGCCGGGCATTTACATAGGTTGAGAAATGAATCAGCCAGGTAAGCTGATAAAAAAGTCGGTTTCGTTCAGAACGCGTCCAGCATTCGTATGTACAGGTTTAGGGTTTGATTGGCGTTGTAGGCCAGGTCGGTACGCAGGTACACCTGCTTTCGGCGGTTGAGCAGTACCCGCATTCCCAGCCCGCCCGCGTAACGCGTGTTACTTACCGATACGTCGCGCAGCTCAGGTGCCACGCCCCCGGCTCCCGCAAAGGCAGCCGCCACCAGAAACCGGTTGAGCCGGTAGCGGTATTCGGTCTGCACCGACCACAACTGCCGGTCCCGATATCGTCCCTGCACGAAACCCCGCATGATGTTGGGACCACCCAGCCGGGGCAGTTCGCGCAGGGGAACAGTGCCCGTCGTGAAGTGCCCTATGGCTTGAAAGCCCAGCATCTGCCTTTCGTTGAGCGGCACGTACCGGCGCAGATCGAGGTAGTGTTCGGTGTAAGCGTATTGGCTCCCTACTTTGTGGCCATAGAGCTGCGTGGCCCACTCAGCGTACCAGCCGCGCGTGGGACTGAACGGGTTGTCGCGGTAGTCGGCCAGCAGCGTGGGTCCCAGCCCCGATACCACACTGCCCCTGGAGCCGGGGATTGTTTCGGGTAGCCCACCGGGGGCGGTGGTGCGAAGCTGCCGCGTGTCGCTGTAGTAATAACTCAATCCGGCAAACAACCGACCCCGAAGCCGGTGCCACATCCGGTGCTGCACGAACCAGCGTTGGTACGACATCACCGACTCGTCGCGTTCGTTGGCGGTCTCGTTGCCTACGCCCCAGTAGTCCTCCACAAAGTCGATGTAGCCGCCCCGACCCCGCATCACGTACCGCTCGCCAACGCCGTAGGTCTGCCAGACACCCTCTACCGCCAACTGCCGACGAGTGCTGTACAATCCGTGCACATAGGCGTAGGAGTCACGGGTACGGCGCGCTGCAGAGTCAAGCCGCTGCCAATAGCGGCTCTGGAAACGGAGTTTGTTGGCATTACCCGCCCCCGCGTTGTAGAAATAATCCAGGGTAATGCCCCCTTTCAGCCCGATCTCCGGCCCGGACTGCAACACCGGAAGGGGGACAAACCGCAGTGGTCGGCTGGTGAGCGAGTCGGGGTGTAGCTTACGCCAGAATGATGCTTGGGGCTGGGCCTGGGTTGGCCTGCTTCCTAACCCGTTCAGTAGCAGACCGCCAACGACGTGCCCACAGGCCATAACAAGCTTATACCACATTCTATATCGAGTGAAACACATAGCAGCAAGTTGAGTGAAGTAGGAGCAACGGAAACCGTCAGCTATTTTTCAGCATACGGTCTGCCAACACCGGGCTGATGCGCTGAATCAGCCGCAGCAGGCCCACTTTGCCGATATTGATTTCGGGTCGGTCCCGTTCAAAGCCGCGCAAAAACTCATCGACCAATTGCTCCGGGCTGATTTTGCCCCGGCCCCGCCCGGTGGTCATGGGCGTATCGACCAGCGGGGGAATGACCTCCATCACCCGCACCGACGAACCCGTTAACTGGTAGCGCAGCGATTTGGAGAAGATGTGCAGTCCCGCTTTGGTGGCGCAGTACACCGGGGCCGATTGTTTGGGCACGAACCCCAGTCCCGACGTGATGTTGACAATGGCGGCCTGAGGCTGCGTCAGCAACTGAGGCAGCAACAGGGAGGTCAGATGCAGCGGAGCCAGCAGATTCACCCGTACTTCGTGTTCAATGCGGCTCAGGTGCCCGCTGCTCTCGGCAAATGGGTAGTTGTACTGAATACCCGCGTTATTGATGAGTACGTTGAGTGCCGGAAAGCGTTGCTCTACCTCCACAACTACCTGCTCTAGGGCCGTCTGACTGCCCAAATCAGCGGTAAGGGGATGTACCAATGGATAAAGCGCGGCCAACTCGTTCAGTACCGATTCGTTGCGCCCCACCGCCACCACCGTGTTGCCCAAGTCGGCCAGTCGACGGGTGAGGGCGTAGCCGATGCCCGACGTGGCCCCGGTCAGCAGGATGGTGTTATCCGACCGGTTCATGGCTGGTGGGATTGCGCCACCGGCGATGCGGGTTGGCTCGTGTCGGCCCCAACGGACGTACCTGATCGTATCGGTTCGGGATGTAACAGTTGGGCCAACGTCTGCGTAACCAGCAACAGAGCTACCCCCGGCAAGCGGGCCGTTGAAAGAATTGGGTTGGTAATCATGGGTAATCGATCCAGTTGTGTTGTCTATTCAGTTGACCAACACAAAGATCTCCCGGCCCCACGTGCCAGTCATTTACATAGGTAAAGAAAAGACCCGGTTCGCATTTGTTAACCTATGTAAATGACAAGCCCTGATCCGCCCCGCTACCTTGTAATCACTCAGCACCCCTTTCAGATTTATTGAGACGCATAGACGGATATGGATCGTGTATCTGCTCGGCTCACCCCGTTAGTCGTTGCGGGCAAAACTCCGGCGAATACGGCTCAACTGCGTGGGCGTGATGCCTAAGTACGACGCAATATGATACTGCGGAATGAGTTGCTCCAAGGTGGGGAATTGCTGTTGAAAGAGCTGGTAGCGTTCGCCCGCGTCAAGCATGACAATCTCCAACTCACGCTGCTCCTTGACGACGTAGTACCGCTCGGCCAGCTTTCGGGCCAGCCGCTCCAGGTCGGGAAAACGGTCGTAGTTGCTCGTCAGCGATGCGTAGGGAGCCGTCCAGACGGTGCAGTCGGTGAGGGCCTGTAGGTAGATTTGGTTGGGTTGGCCACTGACCAGCGACGCGTAAGCTCCCACGAACGACACGGGCGTAAACAGCGTTTTGTTATATTCTTCCCCGTCGGCGTTTCGGTAAAAAGCCCGCATCACGCCCGCCGTAAGCAGTCCATACTGCGTTTCAACGTTACCGGCAAGGGCGAAATAGTTTCCTTTGCCAAGCGATTCCTCGCGCAACATACCCAGCAAGACCCTCTGGGCATCGTCGGAAAGGGGTGAAATGCGCGTCAGGAAGTCAAAAATGGCGGTCATGATGGTACCCAGTTGTTTTGTGATGTGCTTCCGTTAAACCCCAAAACTACCTACCTTTACAGTCAAATGCCAATCCGTCTCCTCATCGTCGCGCTGCTCTGGCTGACCTACGTTCTTTCGCTGTGTCACAGCCTGTTGCCGCACCATCACCACCACGACGACCACCATGGGGGACATTCCGCGCACCACCATACGGCGGCAACCCAGCATGATCACCAGGAGGGTGATCATGACTCTGATTCAGACGATTTCGATGCGGGTTGGTGGTTTGGCCATCAACACACGCCGGACGTTGAGTACAGTCAGGTAAACATGCCGGATACCTATCAGGCTCTGAGCCAGTTTGGGCTGACTCAATTTTACAAGACGAACTGCAGCGTTATTTGCTTCGATTAAACGGGCAGAACGTAAACTACGAAAAGATAGATGTCTATCAGGCAGCACTGCTTGGACTCTACCCGTTCGACCAGCCCATCAACGTTTTACTGATCGAAAGGCGTTTAGTGACCAATGAGGATTTACTCAGTGAGGTAGTCCCTGATTCACGGCAAGGTAAATCCATCTGAAAAGGGGGTGATTCTTACGCCTTCGGCCCGACGCGCTCATGGTTCGGCGGGCTGACGCTCCGCTTAGTCCACACCGTCACAGCTGGCGAGACTGTCTGGCTACTCGGGGAAGGTCGGATTTTTCAGTATGTGTATTGCGGAAAATACAAGGGGTTCATCCGCACAAGGCCATAAAGACATTGAAAAAAAGCGTTAAGTTGGTACCATGAAGATTATCATTCTGGTTTTGTTGATTTTGTTGACTGGCGTCCCGGCTAAACCCCCCATCGTGCATGTGGCCGGTACCCTGCGAAACATCATGCTAAAGGGCGACCTTTCGGCTCACCTGACACTTGACAGCTTGATTAAGCAGCCGCACCTGTATGGATTGGGGCCGGTAGCGGGTTTGCAGGGGGAACTTCTACTCTTCGACAGCAACCCCTACGTCTGTCGCGTTGAGCAGGGTCAACCCGCTACCCATCAGGATGCGTCGGCGTCGGCAGCCATGTTAGTCTACGCGTCAGTGCCGCGATGGAAAGCGGTGTCAGTTCGGGCAAAGGTGAGTAATTTTGCCGACCTGGAACAGCAACTCCAAAACTGGTGCCGCGCCCACGGCATCGACGGATCGGAGCCGTTTCCGTTCAGGCTATCCGGGTCGGTTAGCCGAGTTAGCTATCATATCATCGACTGGAAGGAAGGCGCAACGCACACGACGGATAACCATAAACAGTTTGCCTACAGCGGCACCCTCACCAACGCACCGGTCGAACTACTCGGGTTTTATTCCAACCGGCATCAGGGCGTGTTCACCCACCATACGACTAACCTGCACATTCACCTGATGAACGCCGACCGCACACTGGTGGGCCATCTGGACGATATTGCTTTTACCGGACCAATGACCCTGCACCTGCCGGAGTAGAAGACACTTCAGTACCTGAATTCAATACGCCGGATTCATTCAGGCAGTGTATCCGATAATACACGACGATGGCGGATAGAATGGGTTCATAATAAAAGAAGAAGGATGGATGCTAAAGTCAAGCCGGAACAGCCGCGGCATAGAGACAAAACGGCCTCCGGCCCATACCCAGTCGTGTTAATCAATGCAGGCCCTGTGTATCACTGAGTTGGCTTGCGCGATCCGCCTGTAGAGTATGCTGTAAAGTAATTACCCAGCGGATGCTCATCAAATAATCCAGTAGTCCATAGATAAACATGATCAATCCGATCATTTCGAGGAATTCTTTGACGTGGGTTGTCATGCCATAACCCAAACTCTGGCTACCCTGAACCGTATAAAAGGCTGATCCGATCAGCTCGACCCCCATTGCCCCACCAACGTATAAGGCTCCGGCCAGCAGCAGACCGGCGGTACGGCGGGGTAATGACCGCAGGAAGGGCACATGCCAGATGAAGACCATACTCGTAAATACCCCGTAGGGAATAACCCACGTCCAGCGGAGGCATTTACTGGTCGGTGCATACGCCTGTAAAGTGTTTACGTTCAGGAACTCGTGGAAACTTGTACCCTCGTCCAGAGCTAAACCCAGAAAAATGATTGAAAGAATCGACCAACGTCGGCGCAGAAACCGGGTTGATTCCTTCATGGTGCTGATAATTAACAGCAGCACACTGGATGCCAGCAACAGTAATCCCGTATAGAACATCGGGATACTTAACTCATAATCCAAGTGGGTTTTGTCAACGATATAATGAACATACCGATGCAGATTAGCGTAATCTGTGAACAGCCGCAGATACAAACCGACAAGACTAAAGGCGATCAATGCCAGAGCGATCCAGAGCGATCCAGAGCGAAACTCTGGCAATACGGCCCGGTAAACGGCCAATCGAACAGGAGGCAAGCCAATACGGATTCAAGGTAAGTGGCGAAGGAAAAATGCGACGCAACTTATCCCAGAATCCTGGAGAGGGGTTATCGAGTTATTGTTTGCTTGAGGTAAATGGAGTCATACTGTCCTTGTGAAATCACTATTTTCGTTAGTTAAATCGAAAACGCCCTATCTCCACCCTAAGCCTAAATCATTTTTCTCCATCAGGTAGATAGCTCCGCTTACCGGCTTCTATGTTCCATGCTGTACTTCCTTTTCCTTATCATACAAGTGCATATCTGCGGGCGTGTCCAGTCTTTAGATACGGCCCATAAAGTGGCCATTGGTCACCTTCCAGTTATTGTCAGTGACGCACGCGGAGCAATCCGTCAGGACTCGACCCTGTACTACGCCACGGCCAGTGGTCAGTCTGCACATTTCAGCCAACCGGTTGCCGTAGCTGTTCTGCCAAATTTAGTGGCTGGTGCCAAACGCGGACCACAACTGGCCGTTACGGATCAGTTCGTCGTCATTACGGCGGTAAACCAGCAGGGGGATGTGTTTGCTTACTCCCTCAACAGGGCAACCAACCGATGGTCACCTGCTGTACGGATCAATGATGTGCCGCAAATAGCCAAAGAGGGTTTTCAGGCCGTAGCCGGTGCCGACAAA
>JANPJE010000462.1:0-3151 GCA_031425355.1 Spirosoma sp.
GACGATGCGGGCAATAACTGGCAGTTGATCAATGAGGATAAAAACCTGTGGCAGCGACCCTGGTATTACATGATGCTTGCCGCCGATCCGCAAAATGAAAATGGCCTCATTGTGCTGAATGTGAGCGCATTGAAATCGCACGATGGTGGAAAAACCTTTCAGAATATTCCCGTTCACCACAGTGATACGCACGACATCTGGTGGAACCCGAAGAACCCGCAAAATTTCATTATTGCCGACGATGGCGGGGGTGAGGTGACGTATAACGGCGGGGCTACGTTCTCGGATGTTGACATTCCAACGTCACAGTTTTATCACGTTTCGCTCGATAACGATTTTCCGTATAATCTCTACGGTGCCCAGCAGGACAACTCGGCTATTCGGATTTCCAGCCGGACAACAGACAACGCTATCGGCGCAAATGCCTGGTATTCAGTGGCTGGTGGCGAGTCGGGCTATATCACGGCTGATCCCAACAACCCGCTCGTTACGTTCGGCGGCAGCTACGACGGACTAATTACCCGCTATGATAAAGCGACAGACCAGAATCAGCGCATCAACGTTTTTCCGGATTACGGCATGGGCGCACCCTCGGCAGACCGGAAATACCGGTTTCAGTGGACGTTCCCGATTGTCTTCTCACCCCACGACAGTAAAGCCCTGTACGTAACGTCGCAGTATGTGCATCGGAGCATGGATTATGGGCATTCGTGGGAAGATATCAGCCCCGATCTGACGCGCAACGATCCGAAAACGCAGGGCGATACGGGTGGTCCGATCACGAAAGACAATACCGGAGCCGAGACCTTTCCGACGGTGTTTACCCTGGCCGAATCGCCGGTGGAGAAGAATGTTTTTTGGGCCGGTTCCGACGATGGACTGATGCATATCAGCCGCGATGGGGCAAAAAGCTGGCAAAAAATCACCCCGCCCGCGTCGATGCTGCCCGATTGGGCCATTATCAGCATCGTACATCCGTCCGACCACGTGGCTGGGAAAGCATACGTAGCGGCCAAACGATACATGTCGGGCGACCGCAAACCGTATTTGTTTAAGACGGCGGATTACGGCAAAACGTGGACGGTCATCACAGCGGGTATTCCGGCGGATGAGTACACCCATGTCATTCGCGAAGACCCTAACAAGCCCGGTTTGTTGTATGCCGGCACGGAACGGGGAATCTACGTATCGTTTACGGATGGTGCTTCGTGGCAAAAGCTAAATCTGAATTTGCCCATGACACCCATTCGTGATTTACAGATTCATAAGCGCGAAAAAGACCTCGTTGTGGCAACGCACGGCCGGTCGTTCTGGATTATGGACGACATCACGCCCCTGCACGAACTGGCCGATCAGGCGAGTTCGTTAGCCGGGAAAACGGTTCATCTGTACAAACCCCGCCCGGCTTACCGGATGGATGGCGGTAGTCAAAGCCTGGCGGACGGGTCGGCACCGGATCAGGGCGAAAACGCTCCTAATGGCGTTATTGTGCGGTATTTTCTGAAAAATAAGCCCGCCAAAGAACTGAAATTACTGTTCATGACCAGCACGGGTGACACCATCACGACCTACTCCAGCACCAAAGACCGCAAAGGGGAGCCGCTAAAAATAGCCAAAGAGTTTTATGAAGATGCCACGCTGAAACGACCCGGAATGACACCAACGCAGCCGGGTATGAACGTGTTTGTCTGGGACATGCGCTACCCCAACGTTACGTCTGTGGAAGGAACCAACGTCATGTGGACGGGCCGGGGAACGGGTGCCAAAGTGGTTCCGGGGCAGTACAAAGTCCGGCTGCTGCTGGGCGATTCATTACTGGCTGAACAACCCATCGAAATCCGCAAAGACCCCCGGCTTCAGCTCACCGCAGCGGATTACAAAGAGCAGTTTGATCTGATGATGAAGATCAACGGCAAACTATCCGAGACGCATAAAGGCATCAATCAGATTCGGCAGATTCGGAACCAGGTCAACGGGTATCTGAAAGAAGTGAAGGAGCCAGCCGTATCGGAAAAGTTCAAGAAAATGACCAAACCCATGCTCGAAACGCTGGACGAACTGGAGTCGACGCTGATGCAGCCCAAGTCAAAAGCCATGCAGGACGCGCTGGCCTACCCAATCCGGCTGAATGATAAACTGTCGGGCGTTAGTTCGGTGGTTTCATCCGCCGAAACGAAGCCAACCAAGTCATCGTACGTTGTGTATGAAACCCTCGAAAAACAGGTCAACAGTGCGTTGGGTAAGTTGAAAGAGATTATCAATCAGCAGGTTCCGGAGTTCAATCGCTTAGTCACGGAGCAGCGTATTCCCGCTATCACCCCGTAATACGTATTGGCTGGGTGCTGCTGCGTGACCCACAGATTTGTTGAAACACGCCTTCATGTTTTACATGACGTGGTGACAAAAACGTATTAAAAATCGTCGGACCCTATTCTTTAGCTCTCTCCTATTTTAGGAGGCTAAAGAACGGGGTCCGACGTTAACTAAAACTCGTCAAACACAGATGAAAGCCTGTTTATTTGCACTGCCCAAGGGGTTGATCAGGTTTGGCTAATGAATCCATTTTGCTCAAGCCAGTATTGGATTTGAGGGCTTGTTCCAAAACAGCTTTGGTAACGTCCGACCATTTGCATGCTGTTCCACTGCCAATATCCAATTCTAAAGCCAGTTTAGCTTCGTTCTTGTTGTACCAGAGCGAGTTAGGGCTTCGCTCGGTTGGAACCCTATTCGTCATTGAATATTTTATTTTATAATAACCTTCTTTTGGTAGTGAATCATATTTTTTTAGGATGTAGGCAATCCCGCCATTTTCGGCGTCATTTTTTGTACTGAATTTGCCAATATCATGGTATCCGCTGTTAATCGATAAAATCCCACAGCCAGTTATCAGCATAGCCAGTAAAAGGCAACCACTTCTAAGGAGTTTCATATAATTGATATTTGACGTAAATTCCGGCAAATGGTGAGTCCACTGAAATGCGCCCCGTGACGAAGCATTTAGCAAAAATATCAAAACAAAAAACTGCCTGCATCGACTCGATGCAGGCAGTTTTTTTACTGTGTGGATATTGATTTTCTAAGCGGAGTTTATTTCTTCGTCACCCGAACCGCAATCCGGCGGTTTTGCGTGCGACCGGCTTCGGTGTCGTTC
>JANPJE010000463.1:0-12584 GCA_031425355.1 Spirosoma sp.
CTCAGGTACGTTGCTGCCCGTGCGTTTTCATCGCCACTGATGTCTTTGTAATTAATAAAGTTGGTGGCAATCGAGATGTAAATCGTGGCCGCGTTGGCTCCGCGTACCGTCAGCGCCGTATCACTGGCCGTGAGTGAGCCGCCCTCGGTTTTAATCCGGGTAATGCCCTTGAACCTGACCATCCCTTTTACCCCGTCCTGATCCGACGTAGTAGCGGCAATCGTCAGTTCGTTGGCCGGGGTGGTTTTAATGACTGGTTTAGTATGCTGGGTAGCGTACGAAGCACTAAACGCCAGACTTCCGGGTTTGCTGGCCGTCAGCCGCATGACCAGCACCTGATCGGGAATCGACGCCAGCATTTCGCGGGTGTAGGTAACTCCATCGACCATGTACGAAGTTTTGGCAACGGCCCGCTCGATGTCCAGATCGCGGTAAAAATTGGTGTAGTTCTCATGCCCGTTGAATGTCAGGTGTAAGCTGCCTACTGGCTGGAACATCTGGCCCTGCGATTTTTTTGAGATCATCGCTTTGTTGGCCAGTTGCTCCGCTTCTTTCTGTTTCCCCTCGAAAATCAGGCGCCGTACCTCCGGCAAAGCGGCCAGCGCGGCTGGGTTGTCATTGCGGTTCGGGCTACCCGACCAGACGGTATGTTCATTAAGCTGTAAAGTTTCTCTGGGTACGTTGCCATAGACCATTGCACCGAGTCTGCCGTTGCCAACCGGCAGCGCATTCTCCCAGGTACCGCCGGAGGGCGTAGCATACCAGAGTTTTAAACCGGGTTTGTTTTGCGAAAAACTAACCGTTGACACGCCCAATAAAAGCAGACAGAAAATTTGTTTCATTCGCTTGTTCGATATACGCTTAAAAGGTGACCACCTGAGAATTTTAACAGCGCATCAGAAATTCGTACGCTTTTACAGGGTTTGTTCAGATGCCGACGAAAGCACACTACATGGTATTCAGTATCTCCCTGCAGCAGGACCTGACTGTCAGACATACTGATCACAATGACCGACGACGGCCTTGAACGCCAGAGATCGTGCTATTTTTTCGGTCTCCGGTGAGCATCAACGCGCGTGATGATTGAGAGAGGTAAGCACTGCCCCAATACAACTCCGTCTTTCGCCTTTTCCCGCCTGACAGCGTAGTCATTACAAATGCATCCGTACTACGTGGTTTAATCAGCGAGCCTATATATCTGTTGACATTTGTGAGCAGGCGAAGACTATCCCGGTTCTGCGTGACAATATACAGCGGCCGCCCACTGGCGAGCCTTAATTCGGCCATTGCTTTTGTATCCCCATCAGCGAAGAAACCGCTTTGACCCGCTTTAACCGCTGAAAATTTACCGGCTCCGTTGCCCAGCAGACAACTCCCTACTCCGGCATCGTACCATCCCGTTAAAGGTTCCGTGCCGTACTCATTACCTACGCCCATCAAGTCAAGATTCCCATCCCCGTTCACATCGGATACAAGCATGCCCAATAATGGAGAAAACTGCGCGTCAACGGGCAGTTGTTTCAACGTGAATTTCCCCTCGCCGTTGTTTTCGATGTAGGACGAAGCCATGTTGGTCGCTTTGAAAATCAGCGCATCCTTGAGTTGATCGGACGTAAAAATGTCGGCGAACGTAGCGTTACCGTAGTCGCTATAATGCAGGAATCGCCGACGCATACTTACCATCTGCGTGCTGAACGTTTCGCGGGGATGAGTGGGGTACTCTTTTCCCTGAATAAACCGGCACAGTACCGGGTCGATGCGGCCGTTATTGTCAAAATCCTTGGCATACAGGCAAACGGGCTGCTCGGGTGATGCCCTGTAGCGGGAGTTAAGTCCTAAATTGCCAGCTATGTAATCGATGTCGCCGTCGTTGTCAAAATCTCCGCCCGCTACCGAGTTCCACCACCCAACGGAATTATCGAGAACAACTGACTCTTGACCCAGCGTTTTGCCCAGACTGTTTTTATAAAAGGTAATCGGCATAAACTCGCCAACAACCAGCAGATCCACCCACCCATCGTTATCATAATCGCTCCACAGAGCACTCGTAACCATACCCGCCCGCCGAAGAGTTGGGGCCACCTGACCCGTAACATCGTCGAAATGGCCTTTTCCGTTGTTTCTGAGCAGGTAACTGGCGGGCGTCGTCGGGTATGCCCCCGGAACAAGGCGCCCTCCGACAAATAAATCCAGATCACCGTCTTTATCAAAGTCGTTGGCTACTACGCAACTTCCACTGGCCGAGATCACCGGCAACGCGTCCGTCTCCAATCGAAAAACGCCTTTACCGGTATTGCGGTAAAACCGGTTCTGATACGCTTTTTCATCAGCACCAAACTCGCTGCTTCCACTGACACAATATAAATCCTGGTCACCATCGTTGTCGGCATCGAACACAAGCATACCCGTGTCCTCTGCCTGCTTGGCCGGCAAATGATCGGTGGTGAAGGTCTGGTCGGGTCGCTGGTAAAAGAGCGTGGCCGGATTGCCTGCCGAACCGCTCAGGATAAAGTCGTCCAGCCCATCGCCGTTCATATCGCCAACGGCAATACCGGGTCCCGACTGGGAATATTTTCGGGGAAGCAGACTGGTCCATTTGAAATCGACAAAGTCAAGTTCCGTCTGTTTATAGGGTGGCACAACACCGGTTGCTACCACGCTAAACAGGGCAGGCTGCGGCACTGATTTCTGAGACGTATCGGGACGGGCACGCTGTTCATACAGCACGAAGGTCTGGTTCGCCTTCAGTCTTTTCAGTTTCTCCACTTTTTGTCCCGGCCAGATTATCATCAGGGAGTCAACTACGGACTGTTTGCCCAGCCCAAAGTGAATAAACGGTTCAACGGTCGATTTGTAGCCCCGCTGAATAGCCTGTTCGGCGTACTGCTGCTGCCCGTCTGACCAGATGGTTATTTTCGCCCCCAGCCCTGCCGGATTTCCTTTTTGACCGACCAGTTTCAACCGAAAGTAATTCGTCGTCGTTTTTTCTCCGGCGTCCTGTATGTGATTTTCGTAGAGGAGAGCTTCGCTGTTCATCGAGTTCATCACCAAATCCAGATCACCATCATTATCCAGGTCAGCGTAGGCGGCTCCGTGACTAATGGCATGTTCAGTAAGCCCCCATTCAGTAGCTACGTTGGTAAAAACGAGATTACCCATGTTCTGGAACAGAAAATCAGGCTTGTCGACAGCAGTCAACTGATTAACCGCTTCGATCATGGTGCTCGACTTGGTTTTTTTCGTCCCGAACATGGACGCATCTTTTGTATAATTACTGAAATCAAGGTTGGTTACATCCTTCGGGTAACCATTCGTTATTAAAATATCGCGGTCACCGTCGTTGTCAAAATCTGCCAGCAGTGGACTCCAGCTCCAGTCAGTAGCCTCCATGCCAGCCAACTGCCCGACATCGCTAAATGTTGGCATCCCTTTACCTACGGCTCCGTTGTTGAGTTGCAGCGTGTTGCGTACGTACTGGGGTTGATAGTTTCGGTTGAGCGCTGTCTGAAACTGATCGTAGTTGATGTCCGAAAACATCGATTTTTGCCGCAGATTATCATCGGGCAGCATATCAACGGCGATAATATCGTTCAGCCCGTCGTTATTCAGATCGGCCATATCGACACCCATTCCGTTTTGTTCCTGATGCTTGAGGGATTGGGCAATTTTGTTGGTGAACGTACCATCCTGATTATTGATGTACATTAAATCGTTCGACAGAAAGTCGTTGGTGATGTACAGATCCGGGTAGCCGTCCAGATTAATGTCGTTCGTAACGACGCCCAGCCCCCACCCTTCGGACGTGATGCCAGCCTGCCGGGACACATCGGTAAATCGGGGGAGTGCGTTTTTTTGCAGGCCGTCGTTGCGAAACAGTTTATCGACACTGCGGCCCGTACCGTCACTCTTTTGCCCAACGGCGGTGTTTCTACTATAATCTTCCAGACCGTTGGTAACCAGATACATATCTAAATCACCATCCAGATCATAATCAAAAAAGGCGGCCTGCGTCGAATAACTCGTATCAGCTAATCCTACGGTTTCGGCTTCTTCGCTGAAGGTAGGGAGACCGGTTGCGTTCAGGCCATGATTAATGTAGAGCAGGTTTGGAGCCGATTTATTTTTATCAGGGTGGACCGTGGAAATGTAAATATCGAGCCATCCATCCTGATTAATATCGACCATCGACACCCCCGTACACCAGGCCTTTGTATCGACTTTGGCGGGCAGTGTGATGTCCTGAAAGGTTAAATTTCCTTTGTTGAGGAATAACTTCGATGAGACCATATTGCCGGTAAAGAAAATATCCTGCAGCCCATCGTTGTTAACATCGCCAACCCCAACACCCCCGCCGTTGTAGATGTATTCAAAATTCAGGACATTGAAGCTGTCCGATTCAGTAATCTTATTCGTAAACTCAATGTGCGACGTAGCTGAGCTTACCAGCGTAAACACCGTTTTTTTGCCGAATTGACAGGCACATACAAACTGACTAATTAGTAAAATAAAGAGTAATGAGCGCGCTACTCGCATGGTAAACTTACTATAAACTAATACGTTACGGGTAAAAAAACAGTATCACCGCTGACCGGTCAGCGGTGATACTGTTTTAACTGTTACTAATAACCAGGATTCTGATTAGTCTGATCAATTTTTGAGTTATTGTTAATCTCGTTCTGAGGGATTGGCAACAACTCAGTCTTCCCTTTCTGGAAATAGGCGAGCGGTTCTCTGACCAGTTTATTCTGTTTCCGCCAGCGCAGAATATCCAGGTTGCGAATTTGTTCTCCGCCGAGTTCAACCCGCTTTTCGTGTACGACTGCGTCAAAAACCTGCGCCTTGGTCGATACCGGAAATTTAGCCGTGGGGTAATGCGGCAGACTCACACTTTTACGGTCGCGAACCTGATTGAGATACGATACGGCCGTGGCGGGCGAACCGACTTCGTTTTCACACTCAGCCATCATCAGCAACACTTCGGCGTACCGGATAACCCGGAAATTGATGCCTGACTGCTGGTTCTCCGACGTTGTTTTGTAAATTTTCTGGTACTTCTTCCAGCTAATTTTAGGATCGGCTCCCTGAACATCCTTAACGACATCCTTGCCGTTATTAAACGTTTCGCCAACCTGATAGAAGGAATCCACAAAGCGCGGGTCGTCTTTAGCGTCGCCCGCTTTCTGCGTTTCAAATTCGGCCAGAAGACCATTCGATGGTATCAGATTCCGCCAGGCGTTAGGCCCGTACTCCTGTCCCCGAATGGTTACTTCACCGTTTACCCCGTTACCATCACCACTCCAGTTTAACCCGCCGAAGGCTTCCGTAAAGGATATTTCCCAAACCGACTCGGAGTTGAACTCATTCTCCTCCCTGAAATTGTCGATGTAGGCGTCTGTGAGTTTGTATTGGTTGGAGGCAATCACGGCAGTCAGTTGTTCTTTAGCCGATGCGTAGTCTCCCCGCTGCATATATACCCGCGCCAGCATGGCCTGAGCGGCTCCCTTCGACACCCGTCCAACATCAGTGTCTCCGTAAGCAGACTTCAGGGGCAAGCCGGGAATTGCTTCTTTAAGATCACTGATGATAAGCTCATAGACCTGATCTTCGGTGGCTCTGGGCTGGCTCTCGTCGGGAGAGGTAGCGTACGTTTTATACAGCGGAACGCCACCCCAGAGCGATACCAGTTCGTAGTACGACCAGGCCCGGTGAAATTTGGCCTCGCCCAAAACCCGGTTGCGTAACTCTTCCGTAATACCCTGAGTAACGCCCGGCGCAAAGCTGATGACTACATTGGCGCGGTGAATAACCCGGTACAGCCCCTGCCAGACATCAGCCGCCACCTGATTGGAAGCGTCCTGGCTTCCATTGATCACTTGCGCCCGCTGAACTTCGAGTTGCGACCCGCCCGGCTGCATATCGTCGCTCCGTAGATCGTGAATAAAGAAATATTCCCGTCCGTACAGGTTTAATCCCTGCCAACCGGCATAAACCGCATTAACGCCCGTAACCAATTCGGTCCCCGTCTTAAAGTACGTTTCCGTCGACAACTGCGTGGGGTTCACCTTTTCCAGAATGCTGTCATTACAGGATAAAGTGAACACAATGGAACTGAGCAAAAATAATCTTAGAATGTGCTTTTTCATGTCGTTTCAAGAATTGAAAATCATCAATCAAGTTTCTGACGGTTAGAATCCTATTTGAAGACCAGCCATAATTGTTCTGGGCTGTGGATACTGACCGTAGTCAACGCCGTTGGTCAGAGAAGACCCGCCGAACGAACCAATCTCCGGATCGTAGCCACTCTTGTAGCCGGTAAAAGTCAGCAGATTGGTCGTCGATACGTAGACCCGGGCTTTGGTTATGAACGAGGTCCCGAGCGGAGTGAGCCAACTGGCAGGCAGCGCGTAGCCCAGGGTCAGATTCTTCACCCGTACGTAGGAGCCACTTTCCACGAAGCGGTTCGAGGCCCGTGCGTTTTTGTTTGGGTCTCCTGCCACCGCCCGTGGTACGTCGGTAACCTGCCCGTCTCTTACCCAGCGATCCAGTACCGCACTACCCGCGTTGAACAGCCGAGTCATTCCTTCCAGATTATATTTTACCGTGCTGTAAATCTGGTTGCCCTGTACACCCTGAACGAACAGGGTAAGGTCCAGCCCTTTCCAGTTGGCCGAGAAATTTGTAGCGTACGTGAACTTAGGCAGGAACTGGCCAAGTTTGACTTTATCAGTCGGGTCAATTTTATTGTCTCCGTTGACGTCGGCAAATCGAATATCACCAGGCAGTGGCGAGTTTTTATCGGCTACGGCATCGGTATACCGGGCTTTCCAGGCATCAATCTCTCCCTGATTCTGAAAGATTCCGTTGGTCTGATAGCCATAAAAATAGGCGATTGGCTGGCCCACTTCCGTTCTTGTGAGATTATCCCCGTACCAATCGGCACCGAAAATGGTGTTGCCCTCGTCGCCCAGCGAGATGACTTTGTTACGAACGGCGCTGATATTGCCGCTTAACTGCCAGGTTAAAGGTCCTTTGTTCGATTGATAACCGGCCTGTAGTTCGATACCCTGATTTCGCACGGAACCTACGTTCGACAGGGGTGCTTCATCGTAGCCCATCGACGGTGGAATTGGCCGGTTAAGGACCATATCACGCGTCAGGTTGTTAAAATAATCGACAGCCAGAGTGACCTTACCATTGAATAGGGTAGCATCCACACCTATGTTGGCCATGGCCACACTTTCCCACTTCAAATCCCGGTTAGCCAGTTTTCGGATGGTGTACCCCTGAGTCTCAATCGACGTCGTTCGGTCGAATTCGTAGTAAGGATCGCTCGATAAAGTTGCCTGATAACCGTAGTCGCCGATGTTATTGTTACCCACCAGTCCGTAGCTTCCCCGCAGTTTCAGTTCGGAGATAACCGGGATATTTTTCATGAACGTCTCTTCACTAATGCGCCAGCCAGCGGAAGCGGCCGGGAAGTTACCCCACTTTCTGCCGGGAGCATACTTAGACGACCCGTCGCGACGAAACGACAAGCCTACCAGGTATTTGCCCGAGTACTCGTAATTAAGACGGCCAACGTATGAGAGAATGGCGGACTCGAACCGTCCGGCACCAATCCGGGGACTGCTCAGGTTAGTTGGTTCGATAATCGCATTGGTGATGAGGTTGTTACCCCCTACGTTAATATTCGAAAATACCGAAGTTTGCTTCTCAGCCACTGCCGTTGCGTTGATGGTGTGTTTACCAATGGCCTTATTATAGGTTAACTGATTGGTAAGAATTGGTGCGATAGCCTGCCCCCGATCCTGCGCAATACTCGCGTAACTAAGTGAGGCAAATCCACCCGGGCCACTGTTGTAACTTGGGTTAACGGTCCGGCCGATAGAATTAAAAATGTTGATACCCGCCTGAAAGCGATACTTCAAACCGGGAATCAGTTCGACATCCACAAAAAGCGTACTGAAGACCGTGTTCGATTCTGAGGTGTTGCTGTTCAGCAGCGAGTTCCGTACAGGATTCGACGGGTCGGTACCATCTACGTTTTTCGACCCCTCGAATCCGCCAATGTTATTGGGGTTGTAGACGGGCAGGTACGGCAGCGTGTTGATGATGTTCCGGATCTGTGTACCAATCGAACCGCCGTTTTGTTCGATGCGCCGGTTGTCGTAGGCCAGATACAGCGTTTGGCCCAGCGTAAATCTCTTTCCCAGCTTGTGGTCTGAGTTGAGTCTAATATTCCCCCGCTTGTAGTTGGTACCGATCATAATCCCGTCCTGACTGAAGAATCCGCCGGAGAGGTAGAATTTTGATACGTCGTTCCCGCCCGAAAGCTCCAGTCGGTGTTGCTGAATGGCCGCGTTTCGGAACATTTCGTCCTGCCAGTCGGTCTCGGTTTGACGAAAGGTCTGGGTAGCCCCGGCGTAGATCGGTTGATCCAACCCGGTTAGCCAGCGGGGCGGCAAGCTGGTTCCCGCCGGTTTGCCACCGTAGATGTCCCCGTTGTTCAACAGCTCCGTTCCGTAAGTAATATACTGATCCCGGTTCAGCAGGGGAAGCTTCCGCCACGCGCTCTGAACGCCAATGTAGGAATCAATAGTAACGCTCAGCTTCTTCGAGTTTGACCGTTTGGTCGTAATGAGTATAACCCCGTTTGCCGCGCGGGATCCGTAAATAGCGGCAGCACTGGCATCCTTCAACACTTCAATCGACTGAACGTCTTTCGGATCAACGTTTGATCCGTCACCAACCGGTACGCCATCCACTACGTATAGTGGATTGGCATTGTTGATGGTACCAACGCCCCGTATCCGAATGATCGGCGCTTCGCCCGGTGCACCATTGTTCGTTACGGTAACCCCGGCGGCCCGGCCCTGAAGCGACTGGGATATATTCGAGACCGGCAGGACACCGATCTCTTTCTCAGAAACGGACGCTATGGCTCCGGTTAATGAAGTTTTGCGTTGCGTTCCGTAACCAACTACGACTACTTCGTTCAGCGTTTTGTTGTCGGCCGTCAGGGTAACATTAATCACAGACTGGTTTCCGACCACCACCTCCTGAGTAGTGTAGCCGATAAACGAGAAAATCAGACTGGTTCCCGCTCCGTCCGGAACACTAAGTTTAAACGCCCCATTCCCGTCCGTAGTCGTTCCACGCGTTGTGGATTTTATCTGAACGTTTACGCCGGGCAGGCCCTCCCCGTTTTCGCCAACAACACGACCCGTGATCTGTACATCCTGCGCTTCTTCAGATTTAGACTCGCTGGAAGTTGGCGTGGCAACAGTCGTTTGATTAGCCACTCGTTTGATCAAAATTTGCTGTCCAACTATCTCGTATGCCAGATTGAGCGGAGTCAAAATCTGATTCAGAACCAGTGAAAGCGGTTCATTAGTAGCTTGGTAACTGATTTTACGCTTCGACTGGATGATCTCCCGGCTGAACAGAAACTGAACGTCTGCCTGTTTCTGAATTCGTTTGAGAACCACTTCGACATCCTGATTCCGGGCTGAGATGTTGACTCGGCGGGTCATTATCTCCTGAGCCTTGCCATCAAGGGCGTAGCCTATATTTGTTAAGGTAAGGGCAAGTAAGAGGTGCAGGCTGGAGATTCTCATAATCCTGATCCAAACGTTGCGATTGATAGAACGGTAATGCATACATTTATGCGTTTTTGTTGTTTTGGAAATGACAAAAAACTGTTCCAACTCTGGTTACAGAGTCAATGTGTGTATCTGACACATTTAGGGACATTCGAGCGATAGTGTTCGTAGCACTATCGCTTTTCTATTGAAAAAACAGATAGCTTTTACACCATAGTCAGTGAGTTAGTTGAGAATGAAGGAAACAATCAGTTATTACCAAGGCTGCGAATAACCACTTGATTATCAATAACTTCGAAAGTGGATTCAGTGGTTAGACAGATCAGCCGGATTTTCTCCAGAAAAGGAACGTCGTTAAGTTGCCCCGTGAACGTGTAGTTGCTAAGCCGTCGCCGATCATAGCGAATGGGCATGTTATAGCTCGATGATAATTGATCAAATATGTCTGAAACAGGCGTAAATTCGAACGTAAACTGCTGATTGACAATGGCTGGCTGATTCTCTTTTACCGGAGCGATGGCTCGCTTGACAACTTTATCTGTTTTGGTTTCGAGGCTTAGTTGTTCGTTCGTTGTCAACAGTACCGGTTTGCCGGGAGAAAGGACCGGAGTAACCGAAACTTTCCCCGTTTTCACCTGCACATACGTAGCCGTTTCCTGTTTGAAAGAACGTACCTGAAAGCTGGTGCCCAGCACTTTAGTAGTAAGATTGGCGGTGTAAACGATAAAGGGTTTAGCCGGATTTTTTGCTACTTCGAAAAAGCCCTCTCCCTGGAGATACACTTCCCGAAGCTTGTCTGTATTCTGTTTACGGAAACGCAACTGGCTTTCCGATGATAGTAGTACGGAGGATTCATCCGGCAGTAATACAACTAACGGTTGGCCCGTTACATTCTTCACAATTTCCCAGCCACTATCCTGTGCAGGCTGATTCATTTGCTTATTGGCTACTAATGCCTCTTTATCAACTAAGCCGCTTATTTGCCACCAGATTATTAAACTCAACGCGAGTACCGCAGCAACCCGTTGTCCCCAGTACCAACTGAATAAAGGCTTTACCAGAGGGGTCGACGGGGTGAGCCGATCCAGTATCTTCTCTGTACTTTCTTTTACGTGTTGATCTGACAGCTTAATCTGTTTTCCCTGAACCACCAATAGAGTAGCTACTGCCTGCTCATAAAGGTGCCTTTTTTCGGGGTGTTGGACCAACCATTGCCGCCAGTATTCCTGATCTTCCAGCCGTCTTTCTGAAACCCATGCCCTAAAAGCATCATCTTCTAAAAAATCGTCAACGGTGGAAAAATTTTTGAGGGGAAGGTCCATTGGTACTTTTCTGCGATTTTCATTGATAGTATGGAGAATCGCCGTTTAGATACCCTACTTAAAGCAAATTTTTAAGAAAAAAATGCAAAAAGTTAAAAATGTATGGGTAAGCCCCTGTTTACGAAGCTTATTCAATGCTTTCTGTAGGAAGTTAGAGACCGACTGCCGGTTTACATTCATCACTTCGGCAATCTCCGGTATGGATAAGCTATCGTAAAAGCGTAAATAAAGGGCCTCCCGTTCACGAGCGGGTAAAGACGCTAACTGAGCCTGTATGGTGTTGGTTAGCAACGTAAGGGATTCCTGTTGAATGAGCAGCGTTTCTGAGTCCGTTTCCTCCCCTATCGAGTTGTCCCAGTCCATTTCTTCCTGATTCAGCCATTTCCGGCTTCGTAAATAGTGGAGGATGTGATGCCTGAGTGCCTTTAGTAAGTAATGCTTAACGGACTCCGTTTCATTAATCCGCAGGCGATTTTGCCAGAGTTGTAAAAACAACTCCTGAATACAGTCTTCAACGACAACTTCGTCGACCATAAATTTCAAGCCATAGTGTTTCAGCATACGATAATGGCGCTCCGCCAATTGGCCGAACGCCTGTTTATCGCCCTCACGGTATAGTTGCCATAACACGTGGTCTTCGGAAGTCATGAAATTCGAGAGAATGTATGTAGAATGAAGTGAGAAAAGGTATAAATATACATCACATTGTACAATAGATAAGTTTCAGTCTTTGAGATAATAAACGTGTATCCTCCTTCGTGACGCGTTGGCCCTACGGCCTAACCTAAACCCGTCCACGTTGAATGCGTCGGGAAATAAAGCCAGTACGTTACGTTAAGAATAGCTCCACCGGAAACCAGTGGAGCTTTGCTAACTACGATCCTATGATGAAACTCAGGTAATTCACTAATAGCCGTTTATGCGGCTAAGTTTATCAGAAATTATTCTTAACTATTTTTTTCGCTGGATAACGGCCAGTGTTTTAGCCACGATGGAAGCAGCCGTTAACCCATACTTTTCCATGAGTTGATCGGGCGTACCACTTTCGCCAAACGAGTCGTTTACGGCTACCATTTCCAGCGGAGCCGGATGATTCAGAGACAAAACCTGCGCTACACTGTCGCCCAGTCCGCCGTTCATCTGATGCTCTTCGGCCGTAACGGCGCAACCCGTCTTGCGAACCGATTTCAGGATGGCTTCTTTGTCTAAAGGCTTGATGGTATGGATGTTGATGATTTCCGCATCGACGCCCTGCTCGGCCAGTAGTTTGCCCGCTTCCAGTGCCTGCCAGACTAAATGCCCCGTTGCGAAAATTGATACGTCGGCCCCTTCATTCAACACGATGGCTTTACCGATTTCAAACGGTTGATCGGCGGGTGTGAAATTGGGGACTACCGGACGGCCAAATCGCAGATATACCGGCCCTTCGTAGTCAGCAATAGCGATGGTGGCGGCTTTGGTCTGGTTAAAATCGCAGGGGTTGATAACGGTCATGCCGGGCAGCGACTTCATCATGCCAATGTCTTCCAGCACCTGATGCGTAGCCCCGTCTTCGCCCAGCGTCAGCCCGGCGTGCGATACGCAGATTTTGACGTTCTTGTTCGAGTAAGCCACGGACTGCCGAATCTGGTCGTACACCCGGCTGGAACCAAAATTGGCA
>JANPJE010000464.1:0-8200 GCA_031425355.1 Spirosoma sp.
CAGGGTCGGCCTATTTCCATCGACGTCATGCTTGATGCCCGTATTACCGACGACTTCATTGGCGATGACGTAATGCTGAACCAGATTCTGATGAATCTGGTCGGCAATGCCGAAAAATTTACGGAAGAGGGGACGATCCAGATCACAGCCAGAATCAAAAAAGAGGAAGGCGATTTTCACTGGGTTGAGTTTGCCGTTTCCGATACGGGCGTTGGTATTCCGGAAGAGAAATTAGGCCTTGTTTTTCAGAAATTCAAGCAGGTGAATCCGCAGGGGCACAAGCATAAAGGCACCGGACTGGGTCTCGCCATTACTAAGGAACTGGTTGAGCTTCAGGGCGGTGTGATTTCGGTGCGCAGTCAGCCCGGCTTCGGCAGTGTGTTCACCTTCATACTGCCCTACACTAAATCGCTGATTCAGGCCGAGGCCAAAAGCAGTGCCGAAATGTATCTGGCGCCGGTTGAGGAGTTGAAAACCTGCAACGTACTGATTGTGGAAGATAACCTCATGAACCAGACGTATATTGGTAGTCTGCTTAACAAATGGAACATTCCCTATACGATGGCTTCGGATGGGAAACAGGCCGTTGAAGCAGCCAAAACCCAACGGTTCGACATTATTTTGATGGACATTCAGATGCCCATTATGAATGGTTACGAAGCCACCGTTGCCATCCGGAGTACGCACAACCCGAACCAGTACACCCCCATTATTGCCCTCACCGCATCGGCCATGCTCGATCATAAGAGCGTAGCCATGGAGGCCGGTATGAACGATTTCCTAACCAAGCCCTTCGAGCCGAATCAGCTTATAACCGTATTGCAGCGGTTCGCTCTGCCAACAGCAACATCAGCGACGGCGAATGAAGGCTGTATTCTGTTCGACAAAGCCTTGGATCAGAAGCGTTTATCAGAGCTATATGGCAATGATGCGGCCTATGCAGCCGATATGTTCGCTACGTTTCTGACGGATATAGTGCCCGACATTTTTACCCTGCCTGCTATGTGCCGGGAGCAGGATTGGGACGCTCTGTCCAGCGTGGCCCACAAACTGAAGCCTGCTTTGGGTATGGTGGGCCTGTCGGAACTTGAAGGGAAAATGAGGCAGATTGAGAGAAAAGCACAACAGACAACCGACCGGCAACTCGTGCAATTGTACTGTAGTGAGGTTGTCGATGAATTGACGACAATGATTCCGGTTCTTGAATTAGAATTAAAAAAACTGTCTTTGGCATAACCCACCATGAGTCTAACTTGCATCATTGTTGAAGATGAACTGATGTCCCGCAAATCGCTCCAGCGGCTTTGTGAACAACACGGTTCTTTGGAGTTGCTCTCGGTATTTGACAATGCCCTGAGCGCGCTGGATTTTCTGAGTGAACACGAAGTCGATTTGATCTGGCTCGATGTCGAAATGCCCGGTCTGTCGGGGTTCGGGCTGCTGGAAAAACTTCCGTCTATTCCATTTGTCATTCTGACAACTAGCAAGATAGAATATGCTTTCGATGCGTTTCAGTATAACGTGACCGATTATCTGAAGAAACCCATTACGTTGCCCCGTTTCAATATAGCTGTCGAAAAGGTACTCGATCTGCATTCGCGCGCGAAAGCCAGCATGGACGACGGACGGCAGGAAATCTACATCAAAACTGACGGTCGGTACATTCGGCTGCCCTTTGAAACCATTTCCTACGTGGAAAATACGGGCGATTATGTCAAGATTTTCACCACCACCCAAACCCACATTGTGTACACCACAATGAAATACCTTGAAGAAAAATTAGGTGCGCAGTTTCTGCGGGTACATCGCTCGTTTATCGTTCACCTGAGCAAAATTGTTGACATTGAAGATAATACGCTGGTTGTCAGCAATAAAGTAATTCCTATCAGTCGGGCAAACAAGTCGGAACTGATGAACCGCCTGAACCTGCTGTAGCTCTACGCCTGGTCAGAATCCTGAACCGCGATTAGGCTGAATAATTTTGCCCGGTTGTGCTTCCCTCCGTCAATGATCGCCCGTGTTGATGAAAGCAAATCGGTGCGGACACAGACCATAAGGCCGTTACCTCATTTATATTGACGGCAAAACTCTTTATACTATTCTGATAATCTCATTCATTATGGCGACGTATTGAGCTGCATATTAATATTATTTATTCATTGATTATTTGTTATCTAAAAAAGAGAATCATAATATTATAGTTAATAAACTTACTAATTCATAAATTAGTTACTATAGCGATGAATTTGTCGTTGCCTTCGCATCTCATCGTTCCTCTTTTTTGACAACTAAAGATGACAATTCACTGTGCTACGACCTGCCGATAATCCAGATAATAAACCCCAAATCGTCGAAAGCCGCGTCGTTCGTATTACGGAGGTAGCCGTACTCGACCATCCCGAAGACGGGTATGACTATCGTGGACTGATTCGTGCGCACGATGAAACCGGGAACGTACTCCGGGAGCAGATTCTCCAGACCCGGCGTAAGCCGGAGTGGTTAGTCAATTTGCGCCATCACGGGCATGGCGAACTTCATGTAATGCTGCAATTTCGACCCGACAATAGTCAGCAATGGCAGGAAACGGAGCTGGTCAACGTATCGGCAGAACAGTACGCGAACGGCCAGAACAGCACCGATACGTACCGGCCACTGCGGGGTTGGGTCGAGGCTCCTCACCTGCAACTACGGATTCGTATGGCAACGGAACTATCTGGGAGTCAGCTAAATGGCCATGGCACTCACGCCAATGGTGATGCCGCTGCCGCAGCGTTAGCGGGTTGCCCGTTCTTTGCGCCAAACAGTACGCCCGCCAAAGCAGAACCCGCCCAAGCCGCCGTGCCTGCACCCGACGGATTACTGCCTATGTCCGGACTTACAGCTCCGGAACAGGTGCTGGTGAAGGATACGTGGAACAAATTTCTGGCGTATCAGGATATGCTCATCGAACTGTTTTTCGAGCGGCTGTTACACAAAGAACCCGACCTCATCAGCTACTTCGGCGATGCCATTGATCTGGTCCCCGGCTATTTTGCGGAACTGTTCGATGGTAGTGTTCGCCGGTTGATGCCGCATACGGAGCGGATTCTGCGCGAAAGTTACCGGGGTGTTTACCCGGCAAACCGCGAAGGCTATAAAACGGTTGCCGATTACACGGCGTTGCTTGCCGACCTCGGTATGCGGCCAAACCACTGGCATACGGCTCGTCGGGTCTGGCTCTGGACGTTGGCGCAAATCCCGCATCTTGAAGAATATGACCGTGAAAACCTCGAAAAAGGGACCGATTCGGCCATGTATCGGTTTTTTACGATCTCCATTCTAACCCCGGCATTAGCCAGTACAAAAGAGTATGCGGAGGCTCTGACCCCGGAAATGATGGGCATCCTGCGACGTAGCAGCGACGATATGGCCACCAATGCGCGCGCCGTCGGCACCGATTTTTACCGCATTCTTTTTCAGACGCATCCCGACATTATCCCGCACTTCAACCGGACCGATGTTGACAGCCTGACCGAGCATTTGATTCAGGCTGTGGCCTTTCTGGTACGGTCGCTGGAGGCTGGTCTGGACATCGTTACCGAACTGCGCGACCTCGCCCGGATTCACACCAACGTAAGTATTCCACCCGACGCATACCCCAAATTAATTGACCCGATGCTGGCCGTTATGCGGCTGCATATTCCCGACTTTACTGCCGAACAGGAGCATGCGTGGCGGATTCTGCTCAACCGGGTTACCAACGTACTGCGGCAACCCATGATCAACCAGCAGCGCACATTAAACCAGGCCAAAGAATATATCGACCAGATTAGCAGCGAGTTAGGCTGGGAACAGGATGATTACGAGCGTCGGTGGACCGAAATTGAGCAGGAAGTACGGGCCACCGGCACCTACACGCATACGTACGAAGAACTGGCGTATGGAGCGCAGTTAGCGTGGCGCAACTCGGCCAAATGCATCGGGCGGATTTCGTGGCGCAACATGACCGTCCGGGATTTGCGCCATGTAACTGACCCCGACGACATGTTTCGGGAGTGTATCGAGCATTTGCGGATGGCCACCAACGGCGGCAATGTGCAGATTGTGATGAACGTATTTCGCCCGAAAAAGCCGATGGAACGATGGGGCCCGCGCATCTGGAATAGCCAGTATATTCGGTTTGCCGCTTATGATCAGCCCGATGGAACCGTTTTGGGGGATAGAGCCAACCTGAAGTTAACGCAAGTGCTTGTTCGTCAGGGATGGACGCCCCCCGCCAACAAAACAGCGTTCGATCTGCTTCCGTTGGTCATTGAGGTGCCCGGACAGGCTCCCCGGCTCTACGAACTCCCCGCCGAAGAGGTACTCATGGTCCCCCTCGAACACCCGGCCTATCCCAACTTCAACGCGCTGGGTCTGGCGTGGTGTGCGGTTCCGGCTATTTCCAATTTTCGGATGGACATTGGCGGTATTCAGTACGGCTGCATTCCGTTCAATGGGTGGTTTATGGAAACTGAAATCGCGCGGAATATGTGGGAAGACGGGCGGTATGAAAAAGCCGAAGCCATTGCCCACGCAATGGGGCTTGATACGTCGAGCGAGCAAACCCTCTGGCGCGATAGGGCTTTTCTGGAAGTCAATGCGGCTGTGTTGCATTCGTTTTCAAAGGCCAAAGTTACGTTAGTCGATCACCAGACAGCCGCCCGGCAGTTTCTCACCCACGATCTGCGCGAAAAACGGGCCGGTCGGGAGTGTCCGGCGCAATGGTCGTGGGTGACGCCATCGGCGGGGGGAAGTTCCACACCGGTCTGGCACCACGAAATGCGCGACTTTTTTCTTAGTCCAAGTTATCATTATGCCGCCGATAAATGGGTGGTTGTCGATGCTGAACCGGGAACAACCGGAGAGGAAGCCAGCCCCGAACAAGCCGACATCCGGCAAATCGTAACGCCGGAGCAGCCTGGTAAACCGCAGCCAAACCGCGTTCTCATTCTGTACGGCTCCGAAACGGGCACTGCCGAACAATATGCCCGCCAAACGGCCCGCCGACTCAGCCGATTCCGCCCACGGATCATGGCCCTCGACGAATATAACCTGTCGGAGCTAAATCAGGAAGATCTGTTGCTGGTCGTGACCTCAACGTTCCGCGATGGCGATTTGCCCGATAATGCACAAAAGTTTTATGCCCGAATTCAGGCGCAGCCAACGGGCGCGTTTGCGGATCTGAACTTCTCGGTAATGGCCTTAGGCAGTACCGTTTATGCCCATTTCTGCGCGGCTGGTATCACCATCGACCGCGAATTGGCCCGCGTGGGAGGCAAGCGCGTTATTGCGCTGCACAAAGGCGATGAAATCAGGGGGCAGGCCAATACGTTCCGGCAGTGGCTCGATCTGGTGGCCCGTTTGCTGGGTGAAGACCGGACCAGTGCCGATCTGTCGGTTAGTGCCGATGCACGGCTTGCCGTTTCGTTTTTAGCCGATCATGAAGCGTACACCGTCGAAGCGTACAAACAAAACCTGCCGGGAACTGCGGTTCCGGTAGTGGCGAATCGGGAGTTGTTAAAAGAGGTTTTTGCCGGGAGCCGGTCAACGCGATTTATTGCGTTCGATATTTCAAACACAACCGAAACGTACGAAACCGGCGATCATGTGGCCATCTACCCGGAAAATCCGCCCGCGCTGGTTCAGCAACTGTGTGACCGCCTGCGCATCGACGCCGATGCGTGGTTCACTACGTCGCTATCCGATGGCCGGGGCAGGCCTGTTTCCGGCGATCATCCCTATCCACAGCCAACGAATGTGGGGCAGGTATTGACGAACGACATTGATCTGGCCCTGCGTGAGCCAGTCAATGAATTAGTCGATGCACTCTTAAAAACGGCCCAGTCGCCAGCGGACATACAACGGCTGTCGACCTGGCTTGACCTGCTGAATCGGACTGGTGCCGATACCGACCAGACGACTGTTCTGAAGAAACACATTGCGGATAATTACCTGACCATAGTCGATTTGCTGAATGCGTTTCCGTCCGCAACGATACCGTTTGCCCAGCTTATCGAGTTGCTGCCCAAACAGAAGCCGCGCCTGTATTCCATTTCGTCCTGTTCATTAGTGCATCCGAAGCAGATTCACATCACGATGGGCGTTGTTCAGTCAGAAACCGACTCCGGAAAAACGCTGTATGGCCTGTGTTCCAATTACTTAGCTGACCTTGATCCAAACGATGGCACCACCGTACGTTTAGCCGTACGAACATCCAACTTCCGTCCACCTGCCGACCCGCACGCGCCCATGCTGATGGTTGGGCCGGGTACGGGTTTATCCCCTCTGCTTGGCTTTCTGCAACATCGCGAAGTCCAGCTCCGCGCCCTTCACGAGGAGCGTTATCATCCCGTAAATGGTCATCGGATAAATGGGGTCACGCCAGTTTCTCCGGGTCATGTCCGGCTCTTTTTCGGATGCCGCAATTTGAACGATTATTTGTATCAGCAGGAACTCGAAACATGGCACGAAGCGGGCGTACTAACTCACCTCGACGTCGCTTTTTCGCGATTGGGCGAGGAGAAAATCTACGTGCAGCATCTCATTGGTCAACACAGCGCAAGCTTGTGGGAGGTGCTGTCGCAGCCCGATTGCCATTACTACGTGTGTGGTGATGCGAAAATGGCCGACGATGTTTATGCAGTGTTGATGACCATTGCCAAAACCATCGGGGGACTTTCTCACGCCGAAGCTGTCAACTTTTTTCAGACGATGCAGAACGAAAATCGGTTCGTGATGGACGTGTGGGGCGTGTTACTCAACTACCAGACATCCCTCGCCGAGATGCAGGACGACCGGTATTCACAGGGTCAACGCTGGTTGGAACGACTCACAACCGAACAGTCCCTGCTAATAAATGCAATCGCTGAAGTGGGTCAGGGTCGATAGAGTAGGGTTACCGATCTTATCTGTTCGGTGCATCGAAATAGACAATTAATTAATGATTTAAAAAAATTTATCTTTTTGTGTGACGTATCGTTTCATCGTTCGTCTGAATGGAACCAAACCTGATCCGTCGGCTATTTACCTAGTTGATGTGTCAGGTTTTTTGTTTGTTTGGTGATTGATGTATCTGATCTATTCGCTCGATAGGTGATTGCCTTTTTGGTATGTTCTGCCAAGTTGACTACATGCTTCTCAAGTACTAGATAGCCGTATGAAAGACGGAAGTTAATCTCTTGTATATAGAATTAATAGATTTTATTGCAACGATATATGTAAGGTATCGAATAAAAATAATATACATATAGAATATTTGTATTTTTGTTGTGTACTTGCTGCTCCAACTCTTAAACTCCTTACTTATGAAAATTCAATCTATACTTTTCATCTGGTTGTTCGGTATAAGTAGTGTGGTCAGTCTGCCTGCCGCTGTATTTTCAGTGCCGACGTGGCTAACGAATGCGAGAGTTTCCGATCAATCGGTTGTGGTTTGTATGGGTGGTAGCTCCGTCCGATATCATACGCGTGAACGCTGCCGGGGATTAAGTAATTGCAGCACCACACTTTCGCGAATTACTACAGTTGAAGCCCACTCCCTGGGCCGTACCCCGTGTGGTATATGTAAGCCACTATGAATCCGGTTTGACTTACTCTATCAGTTTCGACTTGTGAGACCGTTGTCGATCAGCCTAATGCTTAGCTGGTCTTTTCATTCGTTGGGTATTAAACAAGGGAAGAAAAAGGTCGGTAACCGGTCAATTCTGGACGTATCGCTCACGCCCGACGCGAAGAGCCTGAATGAAATGGTGATGATCGGCTACGGCACAATCTCTCTAACGAACTGATGGACTTCCGGAAGATCGAGTCGGGGGCGTTGAAACTGAAAGTAAAACCGAATGATCTGCTCCTGTTTCTGACCGCTATTGTTGACCGGATTCTGGAAGAAAATCTCACCAATTCCGATGTGGACGTGGAGTTTCTATGCAATGCCATAGGCGTAAGTAAAACGAGTTTATTCCAGAAAATCAAAAGCATTACAGGGCAATCCATCGTTGAATTTATCCGCACCTTCCGGTTGAAGCGCTCGGTTCAGATCATGACCGAAGAAGCCGTTTCGCTCAGCGACGTAGCGTATCGGGTGGGCTTTCAGGACCCGTCGTATTTCAGTAAGGTATTCAAGAAAGAGTTTGGCAAATCACCCTCTCAGTTTCTGGAAAGTTTGCGCAGGAAGTGAGGG
>JANPJE010000465.1:0-14841 GCA_031425355.1 Spirosoma sp.
GTCGCTGTTATCGTCGCTGGATCGTCAGTAGCCGTTACCGTTTTATCCATACAGTATAAATCCTATCGAGTTAATGGAGTATTGTGGTAATGAAAAACGGCACAGATACGTGCCGCTCGCTAAACAATGCCTTTCATCGCACATTTGCGTGAAAGCGCAGCAAAGATACAACAGCGGTTGCTAAAGATGCAAGCTGAACCCGTATTTACGAAGACAGCCCGTTATTCGCCCGCCATTGGGTCGGGCTTGCCATCGGGGTCACCCGTCACGAATCCGTGCGTCGGGAATTTGTTGCCGCGAATGAGCAACAGCCCGGCTACGTGCGGAGTTGCCATGGACGTGCCGGACAGAACGGCGTATTTTCCATCTTTGTAGGTCGATGTAATACGTACCCCGTAAGCACAGACATCGACGCTGCTCCCGAAATTGGAAAACTGAGCAAACTGATTGGTCCGGTCCATCGCCGACACCGTGAAAACATTTGGATGATTGACACGAGCCGGGGAATACGTATCGCTGTTTTTGCTTTCGTTACCGGCGGCAATGGCAAACAGAATCCCCGCATCGGCGGCTTGCCGGACAGTACGTTCGAGCGTTGTTGAAACGCCTTCCCCGCCCAAACTCATATTGACAACATCGCCCGCTTTTCCAGTCTGCAAAATGTAATTTACCGCCTGAATAATCCCCGAAAGCCGCCCTTCGCCTAACTGATTCAGCACTTTCAGCGACACTAACCGCGCCCCCGACGCGATGCCTGTCATGCCGATTGTGTTGTTTCTGGCGCCAATTATGCCTGCTACGTGCGTGCCGTGCCCGTTCTGGTCATCGGCAGACGGCTGGCTGCTCACGAACGACCGACTCCGTTCAGTATCTACGTTTAAATCGGGGTGATCGAGGTCGATGCCCGTATCGACAACCCAAACGGTTTTCTGAGCTTGCAGGTCGCCCCGTCCAAAGCCGGTTTGCTGAATATTCCAGAGCACCGTATTGGAAACCGTAACATCAACGCAACTGCAAATCGACATAATGCGGTCCGGCTCAACGCTTTCGACCGATGGGTCCTGACGCAGTTCAATTAATTCATTCGGGGTGAGGTGGGTCAGAAAGCCCGGTTTTTCGCCTGCTGCGACTAACTCAGCCTGCTCATCAGCAATCTGGTGGCGGGTCAGCAATCGCTGAAAAGTGGCTTGAGCGGCTCCGGCGCGGGCATTGGGAGCAGACGGCAACGGCTGATCGGGCTGGTACGTTACGATGTACGAACCGGCAATAATCTGACCGTTGTTGGCCGATGCTTTTACTAAACAGTCGGCAGCGATGCCCGACGGTTGCAGGTCGCTGTCAGATCGACAGCTAAACAGGCTAATGCAAACAAAAACAACGTTGGTGAGCGTTGCGAATGGGATAAACGAGCGCATGAGTCAGTACGAAATTCAGAAGTAGGAACGTAACGTAATAGATCGTACAAAATCAATTCATGCGCTGATGGGGTTGTGTTTTTATTGTGTATGTCACCGGACTAAAGCCCGCCGGGCCGCCGATGCGGTGCAAGTGATTGGAGCAGTCAGGTAATTCGTACCCAGTGTGAACTGGTGCAATCCATCATATACCATTTCAAGAACGAAAAACGACCACTTTCTGATGTATCTATTACGCTACGTACCGGAAGATTGTTGCAGCGGGCATACCTGATTTATTCGGGAGTTTGTGCATCCATCGGCCACGTCGATACGCGAATGTCTGGGTAAACGGCTATTTTTGCAGGAAATGAGTCATGCAGCTTTTTAGCTGCCTAAATATTGAGCGAATCAGGCGGCTTTATGGCTGCGATACCCTTATGGCCGACTACAACCATTCCAAAACTGAAAAATACTGGCAGGACTATTGGGACCAACACCACACGTTTAAACCAGAAGAAAATACAACTAAGCAGAAATACTACGTCCTCGATATGTTTCCGTACCCATCCGGGGCGGGGCTGCACGTAGGGCATCCGCTGGGGTATATTGCGTCCGATATCGTGTCGCGGTACAAGCGGTTGAAAGGGTATAATGTGCTGCACCCGATGGGTTTCGATTCGTTCGGGCTTCCCGCTGAGCAGTACGCCATCCAGACCGGGCAGCACCCCGCCGTTACGACGGAACAGAACCTGACGCGCTACATCGAGCAACTGAAAAACATTGGGTTCAGCTACGACTGGAGCCGGGAGATTCGCACCTCCGACCCGTCGTATTATAAATGGACGCAGTGGATTTTCATGGAATTGTTCCGGTCGTGGTACAACAAAGAAACCGACCGGGCCGAACCCATCGAAACGCTGCTGCATAAGTTCGCCACCAACGGCACGACAGACGTTAATGCCGTTTGTGATGAGGGTGTTTCATCATTCACGGCTGCCGAATGGAATGCCATGTCCACGCGGGAGTCGTACGAAATTACCCTGAAATATCGACTGACTTTTCTGGCCGATGCGGTGGTGAACTGGTGTCCGGCCCTCGGTACGGTGCTGGCCAATGACGAAGTGAAAGACGGCGTTTCGGAGCGGGGCGGCTACCCGGTTGAGCAAAAACTCATGCGGCAATGGATGATGCGGATCACCGCCTACGCCGACCGATTGTTAACCGGCTTGGACACTATTGACTGGACCGAATCGCTGAAAGAACAACAGCGCAACTGGATTGGCAAGAGCGTGGGAGCGAGTGTTCGGTTCCCGATTTCTGGAGGAGAAAAGGAGGAAAGGGAAGAAGGAGGAAAGGGAAAGGCCTATTCTTCCCCCTTTTCCCTTTCCGCACCGGCGGACCGCTCCTTCATCGAGGTTTTCACAACCCGTGTTGATACGATTTACGGCGTTACGTTTATGGTGCTGGCTCCCGAACATGAACTGGCCGCTACGTTGACCACACCGGAGCACCGCGACGCCGTAGACGCTTACGTAAACGCAGCCAAACTGCGTTCCGAACGCGACCGCGTGGCCGATACCAAAGCCGTTTCGGGGGTGTTTACGGGCAGCTATTGCATCAATCCATTCAACGATGAGCTGGTGCCGATTTTCCTCGCCGACTACGTACTGGCGGGTTACGGCACGGGCGCGGTCATGGCCGTTCCCTCCGGCGATCAGCGCGACTGGAACTTCGCCAAACATTTCGATTTGCCGATTATCCCGATTCTGGACGGACAGAAAGGTATTGATAATCAGGCCGATAATACCAAAGAGGGGCAGTATATTAACTCCGGTATTATCAACGGCATGACGTATAAAGAAGCCACCACTACGTTGATTGGGTGGCTGGAAGAGCGCGGTTTAGGTCGGGGGAAAATCAACTATCGGATGCGCGATGCGGTCTTTAGCCGTCAACGGTATTGGGGCGAACCCGTGCCAGTATATTTCAAAGATGGTCTTCCGTATCTGATTGACGAAAGCGACTTGCCGCTGGAGTTGCCCGCCGTTGACAAATACCTCCCAACCGAAACCGGCGAACCACCGCTGGGCCGGGCTGAAGGCTGGAAATACAAAGGAGAATACGAGTATGAGCTGAGCACCATGCCCGGCTGGGCGGGGTCGTCGTGGTACTGGTATCGCTACATGGACCCGCAGAACGACACCACTTTTGCGAGCAAGGAATCCATCAACTACTGGCAGAATGTAGACCTCTACATCGGCGGCACCGAACACGCAACCGGCCACTTGTTGTATAGTCGTTTCTGGAATAAATTTCTACGCGACCGGGGTTACGTGCCTTATGAAGAGCCGTTTAAAAAGCTCATCAATCAGGGCATGATTCAGGGACGTAGCAATTTTGTCTATCGGTTGAAAGGGACGGGTGTCGAAGGAACTGCGCCTATTTTCGTGTCTCTTAATCAGATTGATGGCAAAGACGTAACCCCTTTACACGTTGATGTAAACATTGTCGAAAACGACGTATTAAATATTGACACCTTCAAACAATCGCGCCCAGATTTGACTGAAGATGCGGAGTTTATCACCGAACCGGACGGTCGTTACCTCGTTGGGGCAGAGGTTGAGAAAATGTCGAAGTCGAAATACAACGTCGTGAATCCTGATGACATTGTAGAGAAATACGGTGCGGACGTTTTGCGACTCTACGAAATGTTTCTTGGGCCGCTGGAACAGGCGAAACCCTGGAATACCAACGGCATTGACGGCGTGTATCGCTTTATCCGCAAGTTCTGGCGGCTGTTTTATAAGGACAACGCCGAGGGTGAAAGTCAGTGGATTGTAACTGATGAGCGGTCCGGCGGTCCGGCAGCCACGCCTGCCGAACTGAAAGTGTTGCACCGGGCAATTCAGAAGACTGAGAATGATATTGAAGCCTTCTCGTTCAATACGTCGGTAAGCTCATTCATGATCTGCGTCAACGAATTAGCTACGCTGAATTGCCATAAACGGGCTGTTTTGCAGGATTTAGTGCTGATTCTGTCGCCGTATGCGCCCCACATTACTGAGGAACTTTGGGCGGCTCTGGGCAACGAACCGGGTTCAATCTCGAAAGCACAGTTCCCGACATTCAATCCAAATTACCTCGTCGAAGATACGTTTGAGTACCCGATTCAGATCAACGGTAAAGTACGTACCACGATCAGTTTCGCTATCGACCGCGCCCCCACCGACATCGAGCGGGAGGTGCTGGCCGACGAAATCGTGCAGAAATGGCTGGAAGGTAAATCGCCCAAGAAGGTCGTCGTTGTACCGAAACGGATTGTGAACGTAGTGATTTAATAATCAGTAGAAAGTTTGTCATTCCGACGCAGGAGGAATCTCAAGGTTGACTAATATATAGCCTTGAGATTCCTCCTGCGTCGGAATGACAAACTTTCATCGTCGGGTTTAGGAGCCCGACACCACATTATACCACCACTGGCTCCAGTCGCTGTTTTGTCAATGCATCGCGTACCTGCGCGGTGATGGAAAGCGAGTATTTTCGGGCTTGATGGTCGAAAATAGGGGCGGTGATAATCAACTCGTTGGCTTTGGTTTGCGAGATAATATTCGCCAAACCGCCCTGCACTGTCTCGAGCGATCCCACTGCCGAGCACCGGAATACGGAGTCGATACCCGCCAGTTCGTAGTCCGGCCAGAGCGATTGTAGATCATCGACCGGAGGCAACATCTGACGGGCTTTTCCGCGCCGGATGTACAGAAACTGCTGCTGTACCGACGTAAACAACCGCTCGGCTTCCCGGTCCGTGTCGGCAGCAATTACATTAACGGCCACCATCGCGTACGGTTCTTTCAGGTTCGCCGACGGTTTGAACTGCGTCCGATAAACGTGCAGTGCCCGCAGTAATTCTGCCGGAGCAAAATGCGACGCGAAGGCGTAGGGTAGACCGAGCATCGCGGCCAACTGCGCCCCGAACAGACTCGATCCCAAAATCCAGATCGGTACGTTCAGACCATTACCGGGAACCGCCTGAATGAACTGGTTCGAGTCGTCAGGCTGGAAATAATGCTGTAATTCAACGACATCCTGCGGAAACGTATCGGGTCCATTGGCATCCCGACGTAGTGCCCGCGCTGTTGCCTGATCGGCACCGGGTGCGCGGCCAAGGCCCAGATCAATACGTCCGGGATAGAGCGACTCCAACGTACCAAATTGCTCGGCAATGACCAACGGCGAATGATTAGGCAGCATGATTCCGCCCGAACCTACCCGAATCGTTTTGGTGCCACCGGCTACATAGCCAATCACCACCGACGTAGCGGCACTGGCAATGCCCGGCATGTTGTGGTGTTCGGCAAGCCAATAGCGATTATACCCCAACTGCTCAGCATGTTGGGCAAGATCTAACGTATTGTGCAGTGCCTGCGTGGCTGTACTGCCGTCCACGATAGTCGATAAGTCGAGAATTGAAAAGGGAATCATAACACGTCGATAAAATTTGTTGCCCTATTTTTACGGGACAGAATGTTGCCAGGTGTGGTCAAGAATAGTCAGGAAGTTATCAAGACTTGACTACACCTGATAATCTTTGACAAATGCCTTAATCATTAACAATACGGTTTATCGGAACGGTTCCTCAACGTGAATTGCTTCGGACAGCTACAACCCATTTATGCGTAAAAAACAAGTTCTCCTGCTTATTCTGGTTAGCTGTTTATCAGCCTGTTCGCCAAAAACCTACACGAAAGTTTCTTCGGGGAAAGCGTACGATTTCTTTAGTTACAAACCCAATCAAACACCAAAAATATCGGCGCACCGGGGTGGGGGCGATCTGAACCGATATCCCGAAAACTGCATCGAATCATTTGCGTATCTGGCTAAAAATCTGCCGGTCATTATCGAGTGCGATATTGACCTGACCAAAGACAGTGTGCTGGTGATGATGCACGACGCTACCCTCGACCGCACGACCACCGGCACCGGCAAACTAATCGACAAAACTTACGCCGAACTTGGCGCGTACCGCCTGGAAGACAACATGGGCAACGTAACGCCCTACAAAATTCCGACGCTGGAAGAAGTGCTTCGCTGGGGCAGAAACAAGGTAACATTCACGCTCGATGTGAAGCGCAACGTATCGTTTGCGAAGATTGTGGACATGATTCATAAAACCGGCGCGGGCGATTATGCCGCCGTAATTACCTACAACGCGCAGGATGCGGCCAAACTCCATAAACTCGATCCGAATCTGATGATTTCAGTTACGATTCGCAACCGCGCCGAATACGACCGGCTCCGCGAACTGGGCATCCCCGATAACCGGATGGTGGCCTTCGTCGGCGTTAAAGAACCCGACGCAGAACTGTACAAATTCCTGCACGAGAAAGGCATCGCCTGTATTCTGGGAACGCTTGGCAACTTAGATAAACAGGCAGCCGCCAAAGGCGATCAGGTGTATAAAAAATTTGCCGAAAACGGAGCCGACATGATGAGCACCGACCGACCGCTGGAGGTTTGGCAGGTGGTTAAATAGAAATGATATGCGAAATGACTTTCAAACGGTGGTCAGGTATTTTTGTCAACTTTGTCGGTTGAGAAACGTAGTAAAATGCTGTCCATGAATCGAAACCGAACCATTTACGGATTACTAACCCTGAGTATTTTGCTTCTGGGCATGGCATCCCGACGCTTTTTCGGGGAACTCTACTTCATAAAGACTTACATGGGGGACGTATTATGGGCATTGATGGTATTTTTCGGGTTGGCCTTCGTGGTCAAGCACTGGCACACGAAAGCGGTCGCACTGGCGACATTGCTGGTCTCATTCAGCATTGAGATCAGCCAGTTGTATCACGCTCCCTGGATTGAAAGCCTGCGGGTAACTCGTCTGGGCGGACTGGTGCTGGGTTTCTCGTTCGTCTGGAGTGACCTGATTTGTTATAGCGTTGGCGTTCTCATCGGCTTATTAGTTGAAAGCTACGTAGTGCATAACGGCTATGTGAGCATAGTGAAAAGTACATCACAGGCAAGCGCGTTTGACAACCAATAAAAAAGCTCTTCCGACACCGGAAGAGCTTTTTACATCGTGATTTAAGGAAGATATTTAAAATGAATACCGCAGTCCGAACTGCATCCGCCAGCGCGAAATCAGTTGCGAATCGTTAAAGAACGTCGTTTTCTGGTTTGCATCGAAACTATACGTCGGCACGCCCCCCGTCACGTTAACGCCCAGCGGCTGCGCCAGTCCCGTGTAGGACGCAAATTGCCGCACGCCCCAGTTGCTGTTGAGCAGGTTGCCAAAATTCAGCACATCCAAACTAAGTTGGATACCGTGTTTGTTGGCCAGCCGAAACTCCTGCATGATACGTACGTCCAGTGTCGAGTACCAGGGCGAGAGCGTTGCGAATTTTTCCGCAATCTGTCCCCGGTGGTTTTTCAAATAGTTATCCTGTTGGATATATCCCTCGAATGCAGACCGCTGTGCGCTTTGTTGGGCTTCTGTGCCCGAAAATTTCATCTGGCCCAATTGCGTCGTTGTCGGGATAAAAAGCAGATCGTTGTCAAAGGCACCGTCATTGTTGATGTCGCCTGCGTAGGTGTAGCTATAGCGTCCGCCCTGTGCATATTCGGTCAGGGCCGAGAGCGTAGTCGCCCAATTCTTCGTCTGACCATATACAAATCGCTTCGAGATCGAGCCGACAAACCGGTGGCGGTTGCCATACGATGACCAGCCCTGAACGGCCTGATTTACATTGCCATAGGCCGGATTGCGGGCATAAGCATCCGATGAAATCTCGGCACTCAGCGACGATGCATCTTTGGCGTTCAGGTAGTTATAGGCCACGCTGGCATACATGCCGCTTGCCCATGTCCGTTGCAGTTGAACGCTTGTGTTGAACGAGTAGCCGAGATTGGTATTCGTAAAGACAAACGCATCGGTCTGTCCGCCAAAGGCATTCGTCGCCCGGTCCGAAACCTGATAAATGGGTCGGCTGCTGGGGTCCTGAAGGGTGCCGGTTGGCGTTTTTAAACCGTAATTGCGGACAATCATGGCGTTGATGTCTTTATTGTACAGCACATCGACCGAGGCAATCCAGCCGCTGTTGAATTTGTGGTCATATCCGAGGCTGCTCTTCCAGACCTGCGGAAATTTGAAGTCCGGCGAGGTTACGCAGTAGAAAAAGAAGTTTGGGTTTGCCACTTGATTGCCAATCCAGACGAATGGAAAACGGCCCGTAAAGACGCCCGTACCACCACGCAGTTTCTGCCGACCATCGCCGGTGAGGTCGTAGTTGAAACCAATCCGGGGCGAAAACAACGGTGCTCCGGTCGGAAATGTCAGCGAATTCAGTTTTACCGGCGCACCGTTTTCGTCGTAATATTGGTTGTTGGGCTGATAACCACCTATGTTGCGGTCGATGTTCTCCTGCATCTTTGTTGGCGTATCGAAGTACAGCGGCAGGTCAATTTTCAGTCCGTACGTCAGCGTCAGGCGGGGGTTTACGGCAAATTCATCCTGTGCATAGACGGCAGCCTGCCCCACGCTCGTTTGGGCAAGTGCCCAATTGCCGGTTGTAAAGGTTGTTTTTGCATCGCTCACCGCTTTGGCAAAGTCTGCTCCCTTAGCTGCCGTCACGAAATCCGTTACCGATGGATACTCCGGCCCGAACACACCCGCATACGCCCCGAGGTTAAACGAGTTATCGAAGTTGAACCGCTCCAGACTCGCACCAAGGGTCAGCGTGTGCTTTTTCAGGTAAATGTTAAAGTTGTCCAACACCTGAAATACGTTCTGAGTGAGTCGGTTGTTGATCGAAAACGGTTCATGACCCGCTACGATGTAACGTACTCCGTCCCGGCCAATATTGACTGTCGGGAAGGGCGTCGAGAAGGGGTCGCGGGCATCTTGGAAACCCGTGAAGCCAAGTTGTAGCTTGTTGGCGTACTTGCCGTTGAAGTTCGAGTTCAGTTCGGCAATAACACCCTGTAACTTGTTGTTGATGCGGTAACCCGACGAATAATACTGGAGTGTCAGGAAGTCCGGTCCCCGCCGACCGATGGCCGACGGATTGGCGGGTAAATCGCGGGATGCGTCCAGAAAGTTATAGATCACCGACAGCTTGTGTACCTGACTGACGTTCCAGTCTAAACGAAATAACCCTTTGACGTTCTGTGTTTTATGGGTGAAATTTTCGTATAACCCCGTATCGTAGCCGTACAGACTTTTCAGCGTGCTCGATACTAAATCCAGATCAGCCGCCGATACCCGCGCTACGTTAGCACCCGTCAGGCCCGGACGAGCCGCTACCCAGCCGGCCGTACCCAAATCGGACCGGCGGTCAAACTCGGCATTGGCAAAAAAGAACAGCTTGTTTTTGATAATTGGTCCGCCAATGCTGAACCCGTACTGCGCCTGACTCGACTGCGGTACGGTAATGTCGGTGCCCTTCACCCGCTTGCCGGTCAGGTCCTGATTGCGGTAAAAGCCGAAAGCCGTGCCGTGAAACTGGTTCGTTCCCGACTTGGTAACCGCGTTGACAGCCGCGCCTGTAAAGCCCGACTGCGTAATGTCAAAGGGTGAAATAGCCACCTGAATCTGGTCGATGGCATCGAGCGAAACGGGTTGCGCATCAGACTGTCCGCCGGGCGTTGAGGCATCAAGACCAAAAGGATTATTGAAGATGGCTCCGTTCAGGGCGAAGTTATTGAACCGGCTGTTGCGGCCCCCAAATGAGCCATCGCCCCCCGACATGGGGTTCAGACGGGTGTAATCGAAAATCGACCGTTTGATTGTTGGCAGCGTCCGAATCTGTTCATTGCTGATATTGGTTTGTGCCCCGGTGCGGTTGTTGTTCAATACGTCGTTGGCATTCGAGCGTACCTCCACTTCGGTTAGTTGCTGGGCGTTGTTGCGGATGGATACCGTGAGCGGCAGTTTCTGACCGAGGCTCAGAAACACGTTTTCGATGACCTCGCTCTGGTAACCTACATAGCTGATGGTAATGGTGTACGGTCCGCCAACGCGTAGGTTGGGCAGGTTGTATTCGCCTTCGGAGCGGGTCGTTACGCCGTATTGCGCACCAGTGGGCAGGTGAACGGCCGCAATGGTTGCGCCGGGCAGTGTTGCCCCTTTGTCATCGCGGATAAATCCGTAGATGGAAGCGGTGGTGACCTGAGCATGGACATAGGAATGCCCCATCCCCAGAAATAGGAAAAGTACAAGTAAAATACGCATAGGATAAAGTGTAGTTTGTGTTAGGCTACGGGAGATAAAAATAACATAAACATCACAATCACTACGTTTCTTCTTTCTTTAATCGTACATATTCATTCTTAAATACAGTAGTGGTAAAATATCGTGTTTTTGCCAAATAAACTGCCGCGAAAAACAATTCGGTTGTGAGGTTACCTGCCTGAAACACGAATAGCGAAGCAACGTATCCTCTTAAATACATCACTTCGCTATACGTATTTTGTTGTTCTTATTAATTGGCCACTACGATCAGCGGAGCAACTTCTTCCGGGTCATTATCGGCAGAGGCTTTCTTTTGCTTGAGTGCTTTCTTGCTCGCTTTTTTCAGCGTTACGTCGTATAAATCTGTCCGGCGATCTTTCAGTACCTGCACCGAACCGTGCTCATGAAGTTCTTTCAACAGACTCAAATCCACGTCAGCGATAAGTACCATTTCCGTGTTGGCGGTGGCTTCGGCTTTCACCGCGTTGGTCGGAAACTGGAAATCCGACGGCGTAAACACCGCCGACTGAGCGTAGTTTATATCCATGTTCTGCACCCTCGGCAGGTTGCCCACGCAACCCGAAATCGCTACGTAACATTCGTTTTCGATGGCCCGCGCCTGAGCGCAGTGCCGTACCCGCGAGTAGCCATTCTGGGTGTCGGTCAGGAACGGAACGAACAGAATCTGCATCCCCTGCTGCGCCAAAATCCGGCCCAACTCGGGGAATTCGACATCATAGCAAATGAGCATTCCAATTTTGCCGCAGTCCGTATCGAACGCCCGAATCTCGTTGCCCCCCACCATGCCGTAGTGTTTTACTTCGTTGGGTGTGATGTGAATTTTTCGGTATTCTTCAAACGAGCCATCGCGCCGACACAGGTACGCTACATTGTACAGTTTCCCGTCCTCGTCAACAAGCGGCATACTGCCGCCCACGATATTGACATTGTATGAGATGGCGAGTTCGCAGAGTTTTTCGCGCACCGGCCCGGTGAAGTCAGCTAATTTTCGGATAGCAACCGGCTCCGGCAGATCGTTGAAATCGGCCATGAGGGGCGTATTGAAAAACTCCGGCAAGACCATGAAATCGGCCCGGTAATCGCTCACGGCATTGACGAAGAATTCGACCTGTTCCAGAAAGGCATTCAGGTTTTTGAACAGACGCATCTGCCACTGAATCACCCCCAGCCGGATAATGGAGTCGGTATGCGGGCGTTTATCTTTCTCGGCAACGTAGTAAATATTGATCCACTCCAGCAGCGTCGCGTATTCTTTCGATTCGGTATCGCCGGGCAGGTAACCGCGCAGTACTTTCCTGACGTGGAAATCATTCGACAACTGGAACGTAAGCGTGGGGTCGTAAATTTCCTTTTGCTTCACTTTCGCGATGTACTCGCGGGGCGACAACTCATCCGAAAATTTATTGTAGTTCGGAATACGGCCTCCGGCCAGAATACCCTTCAAATTGAGGGTTTCGCAGACTTCTTTGCGGGCATCATAGAGCCGCCGACCCAGCCGCAAATCGCGGTAGTCCGGGTGTACGAACACCTCGATCCCGTACATGTAATCGCCCTCATCGTTGTGGGTTTTAAAGGTATAGCCGCCCGTTATTTCGTAGTACGTGTGGTTATCGCCGAACTGGTCGTATTTGACCCGAATGGATAGCGCACAGGCCACAACTTTCCCATCGACCTCCACGCAGTATTGTCCGTCGGGGAAAATGTTGAGCAGTTTGGTGATCTTACTTTTCTCCCAGTAATCACCCCCAATACCACTATAAACCTCAATCATGGCCTCCTTGAGGTCATTGTAATCGTCTTTTTGTAAAGGTCTTACTTGAATATGCATAGTTGTCAGAACCGGGATTTTTATGATTATATTGACCGACTATGATTACAAAACTCAGCTTATAAAAAGCCAAATAATAAAATCACCGTCGGTCAGAAAAATCATGTTAATCCCAGCGGGGCCGCCCGCGCGGTCAGAATAATTTCCATTTCCATTAATTGTTCGTCCGTAAAGTCTAAGTGGGTCACAAACCGCACCAAATGTTTACCGAACGTAATGCCGCGAATACCGCGTGTTTCTAATTTGGCAACGTAATCGGCGGCCAAGAGGTTTGCCGGAAGCCGGAAAATGACAATATTCGTGTCGATAGGCATAATTTCCTCGACTTCGGGCAAGCGTTCGAGCATCGTCCCGATTCGGCGAGCGCGGGTGTGGTCCTGTCGGAGCCGGTCAATGTGATGATCGAGCGCGTAAATGCCCGCTGCCGCCAGAAAACCCGCCTGTCGCCAGCCTCCACCCATTAGTTTGCGGTAGCGTCGGGCTTGCCGGATAACGTCAGCTTTACCGAGCAGGAGCGACCCCACCGGGCACCCCAGCCCTTTCGACAGGCAAATGCTGATCGAATCGAACAGTTGACCATACGCTTCGGTCGGCTCTCCGGTTTCGACGAGGGCGTTAAACAGCCGGGCACCATCCAGATGCAGAATAAGCCCGTGTTCATGGCAAACCTGCCGGATGGCCGCAATTTCGGGAATGGTGTAATAGCAGCCCCCGCCTTTATTCACCGTATTCTCGAGCACAACCAACCGGGAAATGGGTTTGTGCGAATCGGCAGGGTTATAAATATACTCGCGGATGAGATCAGGGGTAAGTTTGCCTCGTTCGCCATGCGCCAGACTCACCGACGCCAGCGCGTTAACGGAAATGCCCCCGCCTTCATACTGGTATACGTGCGACAGATAATCGCAGATGACATCGTCGCCGGGGCGGGTGTGGGTGCGAATAGCAAGTTGGTTGGTCATAGTGCCCGATGCACAGAACAGGGCCGCTTCCATGCCGAACATAGTGGCGGCTTTGGCTTCGAGGGCGTTTACCGTTGGGTCGTCACCGAGAACGTCGTCGCCGAGTGGGGCCGTAAACATAGCCTCGCGCATGGCGGGCGTGGGTTGCGTGACGGTGTCACTGCGAAGATCAATAAGCATGTTGAGTCAATATGAAAGAGCGGGGGAATGGACAGGATTACAGGATTATCAGGGGGCTAAAATCCTATAATGCTGTCGAAGAAATTTAGGGGTAGACCGTAAACATATAAACGCGGCATATATGAAGTCGCAAGTTAATGACAACCGGGCACTGTTCAGAAATGCCTCCTTATTTATGCAGGCGATAAACCGTTTAGTACGTTGAATAGGAGGGTAGAATTAGTAATAAACAGGGTCAGTACGGTTGGTAATCTTGCATTTATTGGAGTTACTATTACTTTTGAGCAACCTTTTTTGGGTCCTTTCGTCTTAATGCGAAACTCGAAATAAGTTACTTCTACTAACCCCCTCCCTTGTTATGCTAACAAACAAAACTCCCTGGATTATCCTGCTCCTGCTCTGGATGGGCGGCTCTACCTGGTGGCATGTCTGCAACATTAAGCAGCTATGCGCCAACGACTCCCCGCCGGCAACGGTATCGGCTGAGCCAGAACTACTCACAACGCCAGCCGGGGCGGATGGCTTTACCATTGCGGATGGAAACCGTTTCCGGCTCAACCTGCCCGGCAATTTTAGTTTCGCCAAATCGGGAGCCAACGCCAACATGAATTCGCTGGGTGGCTCGCTGGAGTCGATGGTTACGTACCTGAAAGCCAACCCCGGCAGAACGCTCGAAATCATTGGTTACTACACCCCGGCCGAAACCAATGCCAGTACGTTTCCTAATCTGGGACTGGCCCGCGCCGAAGGAATCAGGCAGTATCTGGTGCAACAGGGCATACCGGTGGCATCGCTGACAACCAAAGGCGTTGAGCGAAATCTGCCGTTCACGGCTAAGGGTGATTCGCTGTCTGGCGGGCTTGATTTTGCCTTCGGCGGCACAGGCACGGAAATCGCTACACCCCCGGCGGCTGTTACGTTAAGCGAACCAACTACGGAGAAGGAACTGGCTGAAAAAGAGAAATTTACATCGGTATTCAAGCCCATCGATCTATATTTTCCATTGGGTCAGGCCAACTACATCAGAACGGACGAGACGACAAAGTTTTTCGATGAAGCGGTTAAATACCTGGCCGATCATAAAGACAAAAAACTCATGCTGACTGGCCATACGGACAACTCCGGTTCCGATGCCACGAACCTGCGGCTCTCACTCTACAGGGCCAATGATGTGAAATCGAAATTGCGTAGATCCGGTATCGACCCCGGGCAGATTGA
>JANPJE010000466.1:0-19067 GCA_031425355.1 Spirosoma sp.
TTTTATATTTGCCCACACCATCCCGTTCGACACTCCGCCAAATGACTCCCGCCCGCTCTGCACGATGGGATAGATCGAAAAAATAGCGGTGCCAATGTCGCCATCACCCACTTGTGCCCGGTTAGGATGCAGAAGAACCGAATACCGATAGCCCGCTTTACGGAATCGTTTAATAAGGTCATAGTCAGGAATGGTATTTGAATTATAAAACTCCTGAAAGCATTTGATCGGTGCATCGTAGCGCAGTACATAGTTGTCGGTTCGACGGATGCGGGGAGAACTGTGGTAATGTTGCCACTCTTCGGTCAGGTCGAATGATTGAACATTGTAACTGAACACTTTCAGGGGAGTGCCTTTGCCCGTGAGTTCAAGCGGTCGATGCCAGACAAATGTTCGCGACCCGAATAAAATAATCCCGATCAGCACAACCATTCCCGAAATCCAACTCCGCCAGGGCCTCGCCGTAAGCCATAAACCCACAACAATTAAGTTGAGCACCCAGGCAACGGGGAGTGTAATCATAACCATACTCGCCGACCAGTGCTCAATTTGCAAACTGTAGAGCAACCAGTAAGCCAAACCCGTGTACAGCACAAGCATCAGGTTAAGCGACCACAGCAACGAGCGAAAAAAGTAGGCGATGAGTTTTCCAACCCGCATTCTTATCGTCATATCGTTGTTGATGAGCGAGACAAAAGCTCTCCAAAGGCCAAAAATAAGGCATAACGATTGGAAAGCCCGCCATTGAGCCAGTTTGAGGGCTTGCGATACACACAGAAACGTGTTACCTTTGTGGCACAAAAACCATACGGCATTGATTAAAAAAGGGAGTCACACTCCCTTTTTTGTTAGCCTTACCTTATGGACGACAAAGCGAAGATTACCGAATTACTCCAGCCGTATCTGAATGAAGATCATCTGTATATCGTTGATATTCAGGTGGCTGGACGGCAGGGGGGACGTATTAAAGTAACAATTTTGCTCGACAGCGACGCCGGAATTACCATTGAAGAATGTGCCGATGTTAGCCGCAGGATGGGAGCCGTAATGGACGAGACGAATTTTTTCGGAGAATCGCCCTTTACACTCGAAGTTTCATCGCCCGGAGTCGATTATCCGCTTACGTTTCCGCGTCAGTTTGCACGTAATGTAGGTCGTCAGTTAATCGTAACGCTCATAGATGGTAACATCCGAAAAGGTACGCTTGATTCGGTTGCTTCCGATCATATCGTGCTGAATGTTGAGGCTGTGATGAAGTCGAAGAGTAAAAAGAAAAAAGAAGTTGATTTATCTACTGACGTTCCACCCGTTGGCCCCACGCCGATTGAGTACGAGCAGATAAAGAAGGCGAATGTAGAAGTATCATTTAAATAAAGTTAGCTGGCTGTCAGTTGCCCGTCATTTTTCGACCCATACTCACGACTTAGCTACTTGCGACTTACCGACTGTTTACTATTATGACCAGTGGACTATTAATCGAATCGTTTGCTGATTTCGCCCGGTCGAAAAATATTGACCGGCCCACGATGATCGCTATTCTGGAAGAGGTCTTTCGGACGATGATTCGTAAAAAATACGGTACCGACGAAAATTTCGACGTAATTATCAATGCCGAAAGTGGTGATCTGGAGATGTGGCGGACCCGCGAAATCGTGGACGACAACTCGGAAGATATTTGGGATTACGACAAAATACCCCTCGCCGAAGCCCGGAAAATTCAGGATGACTTCGAGGTGGGCGAACAGGTTGCCGAAGAAGTAAAACTGGAGGACTTTGGTCGCCGGGTGGTTCAAACTGCCCGCCAGACGCTCATCCAGAAGATAAAGGACATGGAGAAGGAACTCCTTTATCAGAAATATAAAGATCAGGTTGGCGATTTGGTTGGTGCTGAAGTATACCAGTTATTGAAGCACGAGATCATTCTGGTCGACAGTGAAAATAACGAGTTGAGCCTGCCCCGTACCGAACAGATTCCGAAAGATCGGTATCGCAAAGGCGAAGCGGTAAAAGCCGTTATCAGCCGGGTTGAAATGTTGAATGGAACGCCTAAAATCGTGCTGTCGCGGACATCGCCCGTATTTTTGGAACGGTTGTTCGAGATTGAAGTGCCTGAGATTTATGACGGGCTGATTTCCATTCGCAAAATTGTTCGGGAGCCTGGTGAGCGGGCAAAAGTGGCCGTTGAATCCTATGATGACCGCATCGACCCCGTTGGGGCTTGTGTAGGCATGAAAGGCTCGCGGATTCACGGCATCGTGCGGGAACTCGGCAACGAAAATATCGACGTTATCAACTATACGGAGAATCTCGAACTGTTAATCAGCAGGGCGCTTAGCCCCGCCAAAATCAGTTCGATGCAGATTGACCGTGATACAAAGCGGGTATCAGTTTTCCTGAAACCCGATCAGGTGTCGCTGGCTATTGGTAAAGGTGGTCAGAACATTAAACTCGCCGGTCGGCTGGTGGATATGGAGATCGACGTATTCCGCGATAATGAAGGGCAGGAAGACGATGAGGACGTTGACCTGATGGAATTCTCCGACGAGATTGATAAATGGATGATCGATGAACTCCGTAAAGTAGGTCTCGATACGGCCAAGAGCGTATTGGCTCTAAGCCGGGAAGAGCTTGTTCGGCGGACGGATCTGGAAGAAGACACGGTCGAAGAAATTTTGAATATCCTCAAACAGGAATTTGAGTGAGATAAATGAATAGTGTCGAGTGAAAAATGAGAAATGCATAAAGTGATAGTCTAAAATCATCATTCATTTAACATTCTTCATTATACATTCAATAAGTGCGGGATTTTTATTGTCGTAAGTGGTGTTCATACCATACCGACAACCATTAAATTTGCCGAATATAAACCGAAGTATGGCAGAAGAAAAGTCAATGCGCCTGAGCCAAGTGGCAAAAATTCTCAACAAAGGGCTTTCCTCTGTTGCGAGTAGTCTGTCTGCCAAAGGGTTTAAGGTTGAAATTAATCCTAACACCAAAATCAACACAGAACAGTTGGAGGTGTTAGCGAAGGAGTATAAATCTACGGAACTCCTGAATGGAACTCGCCGGGCTGAACAGCCAGTTGTAGCCGCCGAGCCACCGCATCGTCAGGAGGAGGATGTCGTTTTGTACCGTCGTGATGACGCGAGACGTCCGGTTGTTGAAAATAAACCAGAGTCGGCTCCACCTGTCGAAGCAAAGCAAGTATCGACAGAGCCGAAACCAGCCCCACAAACTGCACAGACCGGTTTGCCAGGACTGACCGTACTGGGTAAAATTGACCTGAACGCCCGTCCTGCACCACCGCAGCCTGCTCCCCAAGCGAAAGCACCGGTTCAGCAGGAAGTGAGTCCAGTTGCCGAGCCAACTCAGCCAGTAGCTCCCGTGCAGGTTAGCAACCCGGAGCCACCAAAGCCTGCTGTTCCACAACCAGTGCAAAATCAGCCTGTTGTCGAAGCCGCAAAGCCAGTTCTAATTCCGTCTGTCGAAGCCAAACCAGCTCCGGTTCAGGCCGTTGTCGCACCTGCTGTTGCTGACACTCCGCCACCGGTTGTTACGGTAGATACAACGCCCAAGGAGGCCCCGAAGCCCAGTGTAGCCGAACCGCAACCTGAAGTGCCGAAAGTCGTTGCAGAACGGCCAGCACAGCCTGTTGCTCGCGATGAAGCACCGAAGCCTGCGGTTCAGGAAAAGCAGAGGGAAAATCGCCCCGCTGTGCGCCCTGAAAACCAGTCTAAAGCAAATCAGCCTAAATCTGACGTGCAGCCTGCAAAACCGACTGTACCTGAATCAGTTGATGCGCCGGATGTGCCTACTGAAACGATTCGGGCCGCCGGTAGTCACCAGCTTGGTGGTTTAAAAATTCTTGGCAAAATTGAGTTGCCTGTCAATAACCCGCGTCAGGGTGGAGGCAATAATAACAACAACGCCGATAAGAAAGGAAAGCGTAAACGCATTCGTGGTGGTCGCGAAGGTGGTAGCAATAATGCTGGGCAACCCAATCAGGCCGGTGGTCAACCACAGGGCCAAACGGCTAATCGTGCTCCTCGTGAAGGGGATCGTGGTCCAGCAAACCGCACCCCAGGCGACCGTCCACAAGGAGATCGCCCGCAGGTAGCCGGTCAACGGGATACTGCCCCGCGTGATGGAACCCGTCCACAAGCGCAGGGTGATCGCACGGCAACACCAGCTAACCGCACTGGTGGTACAGGCACAGCCGGTGGTGGTAACAATGCCAACCGAGGTGGTCAGGCTAACAACAACACAAATACACCCAACCGGACTGGTGGTGGCACCGCCGGTGGTGGTAACAATGCCAACCGGACTGGTAATAACGTTAATCGGGGTGGCAATAGTGCCAACCGGGGTGGCACAGGCCGTCGCGAAGCACCGACCCAGGCCGACGTTCAGAAATCTATTCAGCAGACGAATGCCCGGATGCGTGGTAACACGCCTAACCGTGGTGCCGACCGCCGTCGCGATCGCCGGAGTCAGCGCGAAGAGGACCGTCGTTTGATGACCGAACAGGAGGAACTGGAGGCTAAAATCCTGAAAGTGACTGAGTTCGTGTCCGCCAACGACCTGGCCTCGTTGATGGACGTATCAATCAACGAAGTTATTTCGGTCTGTCTGAACCTCGGTATGTTCGTGTCGATCAACCAGCGGTTAGACGCCGAAGCCATCACTGTTATTGCGGATGAGTTCGGTTATGACGTTCAGTTTATATCGGCTGAGGATGAAACCGAAGCCGGAATTGATGTTGAAGCCGACGAGCCGGACGATTTACAGCCCCGCGCACCGATTGTGACCATTATGGGCCACGTCGATCACGGTAAAACCTCGTTACTTGATTACATACGCCGGGCAAAAGTTGCGGCCGGTGAAGCCGGTGGTATCACCCAGCACATTGGTGCTTATAGCGTAAAATCGACCGACGACCGGATGATTACGTTCTTGGATACACCGGGCCACGAAGCCTTCACCGCTATGCGGGCACGGGGTGCTAAAGTAACGGACGTAGTAATCATCGTCATCGCTGCTGACGACAGTGTTATGCCCCAAACCCGCGAGGCTATTAACCACGCGCAGGTTGCTGGTGTGCCTATCGTGTTTGCTTTCTCGAAAGTAGATAAGCCGGGTGCCGATACGGAGAAAATTCGGGCTGAACTGTCGTCGATGAACTTCCTCGTTGAAGAATGGGGTGGTAAGTACCAGACGCAGGAAATCTCGTCCAAATCTGGTTTAGGCGTTGACGACCTTCTCGAAAAAGTGCTGCTTGAAGCTGAACTGCTCGAATTGAAAGCCAATCCTGAACGTCGGGCATTAGGTACGGTTATTGAAGCTTCGCTTGATAAAGGCCGGGGTTACATTTCGACCGTACTGGTTGAGAATGGTACGCTTCGTCAGGGCGACATTATGCTTGTGGGTGCCCACTACGGTCGCATCCGGGCCATGACAAATGACCGGGGCGAACGGATTAAAGAAGCCGGACCATCGCAGCCAGTGCAGATTTTAGGTTTGCCGGGCGCTCCGCAGGCAGGCGATAAGTTCAACGTAATGGAAACGGACCGCGAGGCCCGCGAAATTGCGAACAAACGCGAGCAACTACTGCGCGAGCAGACTCTGCGCACTCGCAAGCACATTACGCTCGAAGAAATCGGTCGTCGAAAGGCTATCGGTACGTTTAAAGAACTGAACGTAATTGTAAAAGGTGACGTAGACGGTTCGGTAGAAGCACTCTCGGATTCGCTGCTTCAACTGTCAACGGAAGAGGTTCAGGTGAACATCATCCACAAAGCCGTTGGTCAGATTTCCGAATCGGATGTGTTGCTGGCGTCGGCGTCGGATGCGGTAATTGTTGGTTTCCAAGTACGGCCATCGGCCAGTGCGCGGAGACTGGCTGAACAGGAGCAGATCGAAATTCGTCTCTACTCAATCATCTATGATGCGATCAACGAAGTAAAAGATGCGATGGAAGGGCTGTTGGCTCCAACTGTCGAGGAAATTATCGTTGGTAATATCGAGGTGCGTGACGTGTTCAAGATTACTAAAATTGGTACAGTTGCCGGTTGTTATGTAACAGAAGGTAATATCAAACGAAACAATAAAATCCGGATCATCCGCGACTTTATTGTTGTTCATACAGGCGAAATCAGTGCGTTGAAACGCTTTAAAGATGATGTTAGCGAAGTGAAGTTTGGCTACGAATGTGGCTTGAGCATCAAAAATTTCAACGACATTGAAGTGGGCGACGTAATCGAAAGCTTCGAATTGAAAGAAGTGAAACGAACATTGTAAGTCTGAGTCATGATTCAAGCCCCAACTGGAAAGCCAGTTGGGGCTTTTTTTGTATCTTATGGGCACAAAATACCTTATATGAAAATTCTCGCCATCAGTGATCTTCATGGCCGGGCTGTCTGGAAAGAAGCCCACTTTAATGAGTACGATCAGGTAATTTTCCTCGGCGATTATACGGATAGTTACGTAGAATCTGACGAGACGATTTATGAAAACCTGAAAGCAATAATCCAGCTTAAACGTCGTAAGCCGAGTAAATTTGTGTTGCTTATTGGCAATCACGACGCGCAATACCTGCACTTTCCGCATTATCGCTGTTCGGGCTACCGAGCATGGGCACAACCGGCTTTGAGTACGTTACTTGCTACGTATGAATCGTTTTTCCAGGTTGCTCACCAACTCGATAATTATTTATTTACTCATGCCGGGGTGAGCAGTAAGTGGCTGGCTTATGCTCAACAAAAAGTTGCTAAAGAGATGCCTGATTCTACGCCTGACAAGAGTATGGCTGGATTTCTGAATGATCTTCACCGCCAACCGTTGCGTCTGCGCAATCTGCTGTTTGAGGTTGGCCCCAAACGAGGTGGATATGATGCATTCAGCGGACCAGTTTGGGCCGACCGCTCCGAAACAATAGCGGATTTTCTGCCGGAATTTCATCAGGTAGTTGGTCACACACCCGTTAACGAGTTCACCACGGTTGGCGATGAAACCGGTTCGATTACGTATACCGATGTGCTACAAACGAAAACGGCATTTTATGAAATCACAATCTCTGATTAACTTAGGCAGTTAAGAAACGAAAGGACCCCGCTGGGTCGTTAATTATAAAATGGTAGGGAGTCGTCAGAAATCGTCAAAAGTGGTCAGATTTGGTAAGATGCTTAGCGTCTGATAATCCCTGACCATCTTTGACAACTCCTGACAATTCCTGACCTTTTTCTGACAACCTACTCTGAATGAATTTCCTCTATCCTTCCTTTTTGTTTGGTCTGCTGGCCGTATCGGTTCCAATTGCCATTCACCTATTTAATTTCCGGCGAACACGGCGAGTATTTTTTACCAATGTTGCTCTGCTACGTACCGTTCAAACCGAGACGAAATCCTTCCGGCGACTGAAACACTGGCTTATTTTGGCCTGCCGATGTTTGTTTCTGGCCTGTCTGGTGCTGGCTTTTGCGCAGCCGTTTATCCCCAGTAAAAACAAACTTGGTCTATCGCGACAGGGCGTAACGAGCCTTTATGTCGATAACTCGTTCAGTATGCAGAACGAGCGAAATACAAAACGTTACCTTGATATTGCCACCAGCAAATTAGACGAATTGCTGACGCTGTTTCGTAATGCCACCTCGCTGCAATTGCTCACCAACGATTTCTCGGCGGCTGAGCAACAGGCTGGAACGGCGGAATCTGTTCGCGACCGCGTTACGTCAATTCGATTTGCTCATACGCCCCGCACGCTCGAAACAGTCTATCGGCGGCAGCGCAACCTGCTTAGCTCACTCAATCCGGGGGGACGCAATCAATTATTCTGGTTTTCTGATTTCCAGAAAAGCACCGCCGGCGATTTGTCACGGTTGAAAATTGATACGACAGACCGACTGTTTGTTGTACCGCTGGATGCCCAGCCCACGAAAAACGTGTATGTCGATTCGGTTTGGCTCACTACGCCGTTCATTCGAGAAATGCAGAATAACACGCTCAATGTCAAATTGACGAATGCGGGCCGCGAGAACGTGAAAAATCTGCCGGTGCGATTGTATTTGGATGATTCGCAAACTTCCACCGCTTCGGCTTCACTGCCGCCGGGTGGCCCGGCAGGAGCGACGTCGGCAACCGTTTCGCTTAATTTTAACGTAACAACGAAGGGCTATCATCGGGGACGAATCGTATTTGAAGATTATCCCATAACGTTCGATAACCAGTATTTCTTCGTGATTGAAGCTTCTCCGGCTGTTCGGGTATTGCATTTATACGAGCAGAAAGCGGGGCCATCTGATCGCCCGACAGATTACGTAAATGTGGTTTATTCGGACGATAGCCTGTTTGTGAAGCGCAGTTTCAACGCCCAGAATTTTGACGTCGGCCAGTTGAAGGAAACCGATCTGGTGGTGCTGGAGGGCGTTGCCGACGTGAGTGGCACGCTACGTACCGAACTGGAACGGTTCGTTCGGCAGGGGGGGAGTTTAACCATTATTCCACCGTCTGCGCCGAACATAGCAACGTATGGGCCTTTTCTGAGCGCGTTGGGCATCAACGGCCTCGCGCTTAACGCACAGGTCACCACGGCGCCGAGTCTGTTGCCCGTTGCTGAACCGGACCGGCGCAACCCATTTTTTCAAGACGTTTTTCAGCAAAGTTATCAGTCAGAACCGCTCAATATGCCGAGTGCTGCCCCTGTCTGGCGATGGAGCGCGGGTAACCGGCTATTAAGTCTGCGGGATGGCAATCCATTGTTAACGCAGTCAAAGGGTGGTTCGGCATCCGGTCAGTCGTCGGGCAGCGTCTATGTGCTTGCCAATCCGCTGGCATCGGCCTACGGCAACGTAGCAGAACATGCACTGTTCGTACCCATCATGTACAAAATGGCCGCGCTGAGTGTTCGGGCGCAACGGACAGCCTACTCCTTCGATGATAATTTAGTCACAATTCCGGTGAGTAATCCCTCGGAGCGGGCGGTTTATAAACTAAAGCGAGAGAAACTGGAGATTATTCCCATACAACGTACAGTTGGTAATCAACTCCTGCTCGAAATGCCCAAAAGTAATGAACTGGCGGCTGGGCAGGAGGTCGAAGCGGGGTATTATGAATTGCAGAATAGTCAGGGAAAAACCGAACGGTTGCTCGCATTTAATCACGGGAACCAGGAGTCAACGATGGATTTTTATTCGGCTGACGAACTGCGCCGGATTTTTGTCAATCAACCAACGGTTGAGGTCTTTGACAGCATTCAGGATGGCGATTTTGTAAAGGCTCTTGAGCAGGAAAATATAGGCAGGAGTTTCTGGAAATATTTTTTGCTGGCCGCACTTGCGTTTCTGCTGATAGAAGTCGGATTAGTGCGGTTTATGAAGGGTTAAAAAGTAGGGGTGTAGCGTGGGTTCTGAAAAGCCAGCCCTGTCAAACCTGACGCCACGCTACACCCCTACTTTTTAACGGCTGAAATCACCACCACTTTATCGCTTTTACTGGCCGGTATGGGTAACCGCCCTGTAGTAATGGTTTCCTGTTTGAGGAGTTTACCCGTCAAAACATCCGTCCAGTCGGCCCGATACGTACCTTTGGGCAGGTTCAGCATCAGATCGTGTGCTTTTACAGCCATCGGCTCGTAATAAATCACCCATTGCGACCGGCCATCACTCAAGGCTCTGGTTAGCGCACCCGGTGCCGCTGTTACGACCGAAGGATCAGGGCGAAGCTGGACGAAATGGAGATTCTCAAAGAAGTTTTTCAGGATTTTGTACTGACCGCGTAACGCCGGACTGCCCCCGCCCGGAGCCGAATAGCTCGTATCCTGACCGGCTTCGGCCCCAACCGAATACGAGTAATCGAGCTGGTTGAACAAACAGCCCCCCGCCATCAGGAACCGCCAGGCCTGTCGGCGGTACGTAGAGTCACTGCGACCCGCAAAACCAGTTTCGTTGAAGCCAATTACTTTATTGAGGTAATAATTTTCGGTAACGGCTTCGGGCAGGGCGTAGTGAAATGTGAATATCGAAATGTTGGGATCAGCGTCCGTAATTGGGTAATGAAAGTTACTGATGTCCTGCGAGATCAGGTGCTTGACAGGCAGTCGGCTCTCTTCGTCTTTAATCCAGCGGGCCACCTGCCGCTGCCAGTCGTTGGACCGTTGCGAAACGACCTGCAACGTCGAACGCCAGTCTTTCTCGGCACCATATTCATCCCGACGCAATACAATGTCCGTCTGCTCGGCCCACGGTTCGTTCTGGATTTCAAAATAGATATTATCGAAGCCGTTTAACTCGCGCACCAACTTCCGAACGTATGCTTCCTGATACGCCAAGATGTTGCCATTCTGCAACGTATTGACCAACGGCGAACGAACACTGTCCGTTTTGTTGACGTTGTTTTTTGGGTTAAACGCACTGTAATTTCAGCCTTCAGCGTAGTGAGATGAGAACAGATTGACTTCAACAATTACCCCATTGCGACGCGCTTCTATCATAAAATCGTTTAGTCGACGGAAATAGGCAGCATCCCATTTTGTCAGATCAAATTTGTTGCCGCCCAGCGCGTAACCCGCTGTGGTTGAGCGTTGCCAGGGGAGAACGAGCCTGCCATCGACGGGAGCCAGCGTATTTTTTTGAATACCAAAATCGCCTAATTTTTCGATATGTGCGCCGGTAAACAGGCGGGTGGTGTTCATGCCATCGGCGGCTGTGGCTTGCAGGTATTTTGTATAATCGAAATCCAGATTAATAACAGCTCCGTAGTGTTCGCCGGAGCCAATCAGCAGGAGGGGTTTGTTCTGATACTGAAAATAATGCTGATTTTGCGGGTGCAGGCTGAACGTCCCACCCGGTTGTGCCGGGGCTGGAAAAACCAGGGATGCTCCCAGAAACAGGGCGGCTATTAATTGTGTCGTCAACGTAAAAGGAGGTTTAGGTAAACAGTCTGCAAAATAGCTTAAAAAATACAGGACTGCGGCCTCCCAAAGTAGCTTATGCATCCCGGTCAGCCAGATTAAACCCGCTGACCGGGATGCATAGCGTTCAGTTATTCAATGTTTACCGTCCTCTTCTTGCCTGTACAAACGTACCGTCGGCGGCAAATAACAGCTCGACCGTTCGCCCGGTGGCAGGTTGCACGACTACCTTAAACTGGCCAGTGCTGTTTTTCCCAGCCGCCCTGATGGTTGCCCCAGCGTAGTTAGTTGTAATATATGTTGTCACAGCCGCCGGTAACGTACTGGCCTGAATCAGGGTGTAGCCTTTGCCCAGCCCCCGAACGATTTCCTGCGTGAACGTGCCATCGGTATTGAATAACAACGTCCGGCGCGTGCCATTTTCAAGAAGCATAACCAAGTAACCGCGTGTAGCGTCTAATGCTGCCGCCGTAATGGTTGCGCTGGCGAAGTTCGTCGTAATGTAGCTCGTAATAGCGGCTGGCAGAGCAGTTATGGCTACTTTCGACAGACTGTCGCGACCGCCACCCCGATGGCCATGCCCTTTACCACCGTGGCCTTTGCCGCCACCGCGTAATGATAACTCCCGATTAAACGTACCATCGGCATTGAATAGCAGAGCTTTGCGCTCGTTGTTCTGAATGATGGCCACCAAAAAGTTACCCGCGTCATCCTTGGCCGCATAATTAACGGTTGCACTGGTGTAACTCGCCGAGATGTACGCCGTAACAGTAGCGGGCAGGGCCGTTGCGTCGATCTTCGTCAGACTGTCGCGGCAGAAGAAACCCGTCGAATCAGACGATAGCCGGGCTGCGCTGCTGTCGGCTTCAGGCGAAACGGTTTGATTCTGGTTGCAACTCCACAGAGTAGCCCCAAACAGGGCGATCAGGCCCGCTAAAACAATCGTTCTCATCAGTTTACTTAGTTAGTTTTTACAGCCATTACGTAGTCTGTGTTCCGTCTGATGCAACTGTCTGAATATTTTGTGGCGAATTGACGAAATGGTGGGGTAAATGAATGAAGATCGGACGGTTAAACGCCATCTGAAATAAATACAAATGCCCGGTGCAAACATTATAAGTCTGCACCGGGCATTTGAAAAAATTAGCCTTACTGATACTGAATGTACATCGGCACGGGCGTCAGGGCCAGCACTTCTTCGGGCTTCATGATGCGGGAGCCGGGCTTGCGGAAATCGTTGTCGTAAAACAGTTTAAAACCCGTGTACTGAACCGGTTCTTTCTGGATATAATCATGATACGAGTCTTTTTTTAGAACCGGCGGTCCCCATCCGTCCATGTCCATCACTATCTGTACATTCGGGTCAAGCTTTATGTTTTTGTAGTTTTTAATCATGCCCTGTGTAAACCGGTGAACCACCAGCACTTTAGGCGGTAGGTTATTTTCCTTTACTACCCGGCTCAGAAATCGCACTGCCTGGTTGATATCAGCCGCATCGTAGGAGCCGATTTTTGTACCCGGTTTGGCACCCGTTACCATCGAGAATTCGGGGTCGATGCCCAAATGAACGAAAGGAAGTTTGAGGTATTTTTCCATGTATTCCATCTCCGGACCGAGCGGTGCGTGACCCCTCTGAATGTCGAGGAACACTACGGCTTTATGCTCATTGCCCCATCTCAAGACTTTCTTGATCGTTTTGTCGGACATCCGCATTCGGTAACCACCATCTTTACCGGGCAATCCCTGTGCCGACGTAGCGACTAAATGCAGAGCGGGCTGAATGGGCGTAGCCGGATCGGCTTTTTGCCAGTTTTTGATTTCTTCATCCAACCGGCGAAGCATGTCTTCCTTCGGGTATTTCCCCAGAATACCCATTCTTTTGGAGTGCGGATTGCCGTAATAAGCAAAAATGCGGTATTTGGGCAGCAATGCACCCGTTGGCGCGTAGGTGAGTGAGTCGAGAGTAGAGTCTCCGGTAGAGACAGCGCGGGTCGATGAAATCGCACCGGCTGCCGGTGTTTCGGATGAATCTGATGTCGGGGCCGATGTTGCCGAGGGCGTGCCGGCAGTTGCCTCAGTGGTTGGCGTACCGGTTTTCGCCGATTCGTCCTGTTTAGGTTGAGAAGAGCATCCTGTAAGCTGGCAAAGAGCCACTAACGAGAGCGCAGCTAAAGAAAAGCGCATACTGTAAATAGGAGTTAAAAAATGATTCACAAAAAAAGGGTTAGACTCCGGTGCGAAGGAGGATTAACCCTAACATGCAAGTATAAAATCTTATTCTATCTTTTCAAAGGACTAATTCACCCAGCCCCTGACGTATGACTGAAAAGTCGTCATCGGTGGCATCAACAATTGTCGACGCTACGTTGCCGCCATAACCCCCGTCAATCACGATATCTACCTGATTCTGAAACTTCTCAAAAATTAATTCCGGGTCGGTCGAATACTCGATAATTTCGTCTTCATCCCGGATGGATGTCGTGATAATGGGGTTGCCCAGTTCATGCACAATCTGGCGCGGAATATCGTTGTCCGGCACCCGGATACCCACCGTTTTCTTGTTGGTATTGAGCAGTTTAGGGACGCTGCCCGTTGCTTCGAGAATAAACGTAAATGGCCCCGGCAACACTTTTTTCATCAGCTTGAATGCCTGGTTGCTCACGCGGGCGTAGTCAGCAATGTGGCTCAGGTCGTAGCAGATAAACGAAAAATCATTCTTCGCTGGTTTGATGCCCTTTATGCGCGCCACCCGCTCCACCGCGCGGGTGTTGTGAATATCGCAGCCCATCCCGTAAACGGTATCGGTTGGATAAATAATTACGGCTCCGTCGCGCAGGGCTTTCACAATGTGTTCAATCCGGCGCGGATCGGGGTTTTTGGGGTAGAGTTTAATAAATTCGGCAGACATGGGTGAGGTTTGTCATTTACAGTTGTCGTTCACGCGTTACGTCGCTACGGCAGGCAAGTGTAACCTACAAACCACAAACTACCTAAACCGGTTTCGATACCAGCAGTAAAGGCGATTGACGGGCAACCGTAGTCGGCTCAAGCCTAGGACGAAGCGGCTCAATAAATCCGGGCGTTCAATCTCGCGTAGCAGTTTTCCAAATTGTAGAGCCAGTTCAAATTGTTCGGCATAAAACGCTTTTCTGGTAAACGTTCGGATTCGATTAGCTAACGCCTTGTGTTCATCGGACGTACTGCATTGGTCAAACGCTTTCCGGCAAACTACCAGCGTTGATGCCAGCAGCTTATTATCTGGCCTCACTACCCGCGCCGACAGTGAATCCGGAAGCTGCCGTTTCAGCGTCAGCACCTCATCCAGATACGCATACTGATAAAGGTGGGACGACCGTACCCAAAAATCAAAATCTTCATAGGCCAGCGTTTCGTCGTAGCCACCGAGTTCATCCAGTACGTTCCTGCGCATCATCATGGTAGGTGTGCAGATGAAATACGACGCGAGAACAGATTGAAAAACATGGCCCGATGGAACCGGGAAACGAGCTTTCCCGTCAGAGTCCAGCGCGTAATGAACACCCGTCTGTTGGCCCTGCGCATCAATATACATGGCGTTGGAAAACACGACTGCATACGAATCACCCATTTTTTCGAACAAGGCAACCTGCCTGGCGATACGCCCTGGAAGCAGGACATCGTCGGCTGAGAGGTCGATGACGTAGCGACCGTTGGCGAGAGTAAGCCCCTGATTAAAAGCCCGGTTCAATCCAACATTGACCGGGTTACGTATGTACCGGACAGCAGGGTACCGGCCAATGAATGCAGCGATGCGTTCGGCAGTGCCATCCACGCTACCATTATCAAGCACAATTAATTCTACGTTGGGATAATCCTGCTCAATAACCGATAGCAGGGCTTCTTCAACGAAATCGGTGTGATTATAACTCGTACAAATCACGCTTACACAGGGGTTGACCTGATTGAGCTTATGATAAACATTAAGTTCATTAGAAGATTCGTTATGGAAAATCATGAATTGACCTGTTCGTCTGTTTAAGCTCTATGTTCTACCGAATAATTAATTTTGTTGATCGTATCTTTAAAACAAAAACTATTTGTTACTATAATTGTAAGTTATTTATCTACCAGACAGTAGAGCGTCACTTTAATAAATAATCAGCGCGAAATAGTGCGTTTTTCGCGAGCTTTATGATAACACAGGTCGGAAACGCCGAAATATGGTGTCTTCTGGACTTGTTCACATTACATTTATGGGTTAGGTTTTGCAAACGTCATCTCAAATCTCCGGGGTGGCGTTTGTTGTTTTTGCCGCAACGCTGGGGTTTTTATCGCCTTCGAGGTTATAAAGGGCTACATTCATTTCAAAACCAATGATGAGCAGTAGTGCAATGAGGTTTATCCAGATCATCAGCGCGATCAGGGTGCCAATTGATCCGTATAATTTGTTGTATGACCCAAAATTTGAGATATAGTACGAAAATCCGAGTGTGGTCAGTACAATCAATATGGAGGCTGTTACGGCTCCTGGCGGGATAAATGCCCACTTCATTTTTACATCTGGCCCAAATCGGTAAATAATGGAGACGGCTCCGACAAAAACGGCAAACACAACAACGTACCGGATAAGGGTAAGTATATCGACCATAACAGCATTGTTAAAAAAACCAAACCGGAGGAGGTAGTCGCTGATTATACCGCCGATGATAAGGACAACGACGGCCAGAATCAACGCAAACGCCAGTGTCATTGTCAGCCCAATGGCAATGACTCGTATCTTGAAAAAACCCCGTTTCTCACCCAGTTTATTAGACGAATTGAACGCTTGCATCAGCGCTACTAAACCACTTGTTGCCGAGTACAAAGCCAGTAAAAAGCCAAACGATAAAACACCACTCTGCGGACGGCTGATGATATCCTGAATGGTGGTGTCAACCGTGCTGAACGTATCGCCCGGCAGCACCCGCCTGAAAAATCCCATAATCTGCCCCTGAAGGTTCGGAACGAATGAGATGTATGGGATCAGGGTGAAGAAGAAGATGACCGTTGGGAAAACTGCCAGAATCAGGCTGTAGGATACGGAAGCGGCCCGTTCGCTGGTATCGTTTTCCACAATAATGTTCCCCATTTTCTTCAGGAACGTGTACCAGTTGTTCCGGGAGTTAAACGGGCGATTGTCGTAGAGCCAGGCACGAGTGCTACTGAACGCAGGCAGACTCAGCAATTTATCGAACATAGTTAAGTCGGTAAGTCGGTAAGTAGTAAGCGGCTGACCGACTTACTACTTATTACTGTCTACATCTCAAAAAAAGGTTTAGTGGCTTCGACAAGCTCAGCGGGAGCTGAGCAGGGGCGCCCCGTTTCAGTACGGACAAAAACGAGCGTTGTCTGACCGGTATTGAGGAGTTGCCCATCCTGATTGAAAATCTCGTATCCGAACATCAACCGGGTTTTGGGCATCTGCGGAATCGTGACCCGGATCATGAGCAGATCGTCGTATTTAGCCGCGCGGATAAATCGGGAGTTAAGGTCATACACGGGCATTGACACACCGCCGGCTTCGATGTCTTTGTAATTCAGTCCCAGATGTCTCAGCGCTTCTACCCGACCAATTTCGTAAAAACGGGCGTAATTACCATAATAAACGATGCCCATTTGGTCCGTATCATAATACCGAACCCGAATATTGGTAATGTCGTGGATAATCATAGAAAAGGGGTAAGAAGTAAGTGGTAAGTAGGTAAGGAGTTCGCAGATAAGTAACTGACTACCCACTTATTATTTGCCCACTTACATTTATTTCATAATCTTCATTCGCGTTAGGGCCTGCTGGTACAGGCGGGCGTTGGCCATGTGTTCGGCCAGGGTTTTTGAGAATGTGTGGTAGCCATTGAAGCGGGCATCGACCACAAAAAACACATAATCATGCTGCTCGGCGTTTAGAACGGCATCAATCGTTGCCGGAGCGGGAAGGTTGATCGGGCCGGGAGGCAAACCTGTATACCGATACGTATTGTAAGGCGAATCGACGCTTAGCTGCCGATTGAGGAGTCGGCGAATGGTGAAATCGCGCAGGGCGAAAATTACGGTTGGGTCGGCTTCGAGTTTAATGCCGCGTTTAAGCCGGTTCAGATAAACACCCGCCACGCGGGGTTGCTCGTCGCGTTTGTTAGTTTCGGCGGCCACAATAGACGCCAGCACCTGCGTTTGGGTTTGGCTCAGTCCCAGCGCTTTTGCTTTTTCCTGTCGCTCGGGTGTCCAGAATTTCTTGTATTCCGCACCCATGCGCTCCATCAGGGCTTCGGGCTTGATCGTCCAGAAAAGCTCGTACGTATTTGGCAGAAATAAGCAAACAATGGTTGTGGTGTCGAAGCCGAATTTTTCGCAGGTGGCCGGATCGTTCAACAGTTTGCCAAGGGCTGCGGGGCCAAACTCGAACTTGCCGCCGAGCCGCTGAATGAGGTCGCTTTTTTGCCGCATACTATTGAACGTAACGGGCATGGCATCCTGACTGCCGGAGCGGAGTTTCACCAAAGCTTCGCGATTGCCCATAAGCGGCTTAATTTCGTAACGGCCTACTTTCACCCGCTCAGGGTACTTCATAATCTTAGCCAAAAATCGAAACGATGTCTCGTCATTGATGACCCGGTGCGCCTGGAGCGTGTCCATCACCGACTCGAACGTGGACCCGCGCGGAATCAGCAGGGCAAATGGTTTATCGTTCTCCTGAACCAGAAGATTCGGACTACGGAAAACCTGCCAGAAATAGAAGGTGAACGTAGTCATTAAAATAGAAACCGTAAGGAACAGAGCGATTTGTAGGTTACGCGACATAACAAATGATGAATGATGAACTATGAATTATGAATAAACTCTCTGCGCAACCGCGTACGGTTGGTGACACGGTCATCGTGTCATAATTCATTCGGCAAATTTACGGCAAAACTGGTCCAATCAATCTATCTGTCATGAAGTACGTATTTTCTCTCTGTTCTGTATCGGTCTCATGGCGTCCTGCCGTACCCGTGTCGACAGCTATTGCCTTTTGTGGGTTAATAGTTTGTGGTTTGCCGTTCGTGTTTTATCGGAACCGGCTACCTTTGCAAGTACAACCTACAATCATAAACTTGTTCATAACTCGCCAATCTGTTGCCCGCCCAACGGCGCGCGGGCCTTCGCTTTATACCGTCTCGTTCTGGTTGCTGTGCGTGAGTAACTTCCTGTTTTCGGCCAGTTTTTCGATGATGATTCCTGAACTGCCTGTATACCTAACAAAGCTGGGTGGCGGGGAATACATCGGGTGGATTATTGCCTTGTTTACACTTACGGCGGGACTATCCCGGCCATTCAGCGGTAAAATTACGGACACCGTCGGGCGGGTGCCGGTCATGGCTTTCGGGTCATTAGTGTGCTTTATTTGCGGGTTTCTATATCCGTATCTGCTCACGGTTGGGGGCTTTCTGACGCTTCGGCTTGTTCACGGTTTTTCGACGGGGACAAAGCCCACTGCGACGTCGGCCTACGTCGCTGATATCGTACCGGCCACGCGTCGGGGTGAAGCCATGGGAATGCTTGGGCTGTTTACGGCAATGGGTATGTCGCTCGGGCCTGCCATTGGTAGCTGGTTAGCCACCGATTTTTCGATGAACATCATGTTCTGGACCTCGTCGGCGTTTGCTTTATTGTCGATTGTTATTCTGCTTCAGATGACCGAAACCTTAGTTGATAAACAGCCGTTCCGATTTAGCTTGCTCCGCCTTAAAAAAGATGAGATTTTCGACAAGGCAGCCATCCCGCCGTTTATCGTCTTGTTGTTACAGTCGTTTTCGTCGGGCGTAATCCTCACGGTTATCTCAACGTTCAGCGCATCGCTGGGGGTTACAAATAAAGGATTGTTTTTCACGGTCTATACCGTTGCTTCATTAGTTGTTCGGCTGGTGTTCAGCCGCAGTTCGGACCGCTACGGCCGACTGCCGGTGCTGTTTATTTCGACGGTTGTGCTGGCTTTTTCGATGGTGCTGTTAATCCTGACCGATTCGCCCGCGTGGTTCTGGACGGCGGCTGTTTTCTACGGCATGTCGTGGGGGATGAACTCACCCACCGTAACTGCCTGGACCGCCGACCTGAGCGACGAAGCAACGCGGGGCCGGGCGATGGCAACTATGTACATCGCGCTCGAAGCGGG
>JANPJE010000467.1:0-13927 GCA_031425355.1 Spirosoma sp.
AGAAACGGCAGCCAAAGCAGGCCGAAAGCCGGAAAGAAAATGATGGGCTGTGGTTTGACGAGCATGGCAACGAGGACACAGATTCCGCTCAGGGCCAGTTGCCCGCGCAGGCCATAATAAACGCCAATGAGCATTAGGGTGGTGATGATGCTATCGCACTGTGCCCAGCCGAGGGTATCGTAGAGCAGCCCGGCATTGAACAGCAGGAACAGGGCGTAAAAAGGTCGGCTGTCTTTGTGTTGCAGGAAACGCATGGCGTACCAGATACCGACCAGATCGAATATCAATACGACTGATTTGAACTGATAAATCGTTTGCCTGATAACCTCGATAGATCCCTGCCACTTCCCGTAAAAATACAACAGGTACATATAAACAGGGCCGTAAATAAAACCGGGTTCTTCGCCGGGCGTCGGGTGCGTGTGCATGTCATACACATGACGAATGCCGTGTTTCTGCATGTAGTCGATCCAGAGCGGCCAAGTTGGCATATCCAGATAGTGGCCTTCGCGCGGCATAAATATGGATACGAATACGTGGAATAGTACCAGCAGTACCAACAGATGTACGTCGGGATTTATGCGGGAAACCAGCTTATCGGATGCGTTCATGAGTTGGGAAGGATTCGGGAAAATTATACGAGCGCAACGTCCCGTTTGACCGATACAGGTTTTTTATATAGTTGAACAACACCCCACACCAGCACGAATAAAAACAGGACGGCCACCTGCTCCAGGGTTATGTAGTTGTACAGACCGTGCAGGCCAAACATTTTCAGGAACTTATCCATCACCCAGAAGTTAGCAATGGAAGCCACGATGTAGGGCACGAAATCTCCTTTCGATAGTCCATAAGCCCCCAGCAGCAACACACACGGATGGGCATACCGTTCGTGCATCTGCGTATTGAAAAAGTAAAAGATGATGGGCGTCAACCCGAACGTCAGCAGCACCATCGACGTATCATAACTGGTCTGTTTTCCACGTACGATCTGGTAAAATTGCCTGAACAGGGGAAACAGAATGACCGCGTAACTGATTGAAAACAGAAGCAGTCCCCACTGTTTGTAGGTCATCCCAAACCGGACTACCTCATCCGAAACCCGATTGGGATCGTCCGCCAAAAGCAGATTCCATATATTACCCGCGTTGATACTAACAATGGGATACACACTGGCCGAATCGAGCAGCATCGCCCAGTAATCGGGTAGTGTTCCCGCCTGAATGAACGGAAATAACAGAACAACCGAAACAAGAATGACACTTAAAAAACTCACCACAGTGTGCCTCACCGGCTTTCTCAACAACGTACTAAGCCATAGCAAACCCAGCACAGGCAGAAAGATAACAGGCTGAGGCTTAATGAGTAACGCAACGATAACAGCAATCACGCTCAACCCCGTTTTCCCGCGCAACGCGTAATAGGCAGACACAAGCGTCAGGCTCGCGATTGCGCCATCGAGCTGACCCCACCACACGGTATTATACAGCAGACCGATATTGAAAATGAGAAATAACGCATAAAAAGGGCGATTGACGCCGTCGCGGACGTAGCGGAGAGCAAACCAGATACCCACGACATCAAACATCAGGATCATGATTTTGAACTGATGAATGGTATGCGCTATCTGCGCAGCCGAACCCTGCCATTTCCCAAAAAAATACAGCAAATACATACACACTGGCCCATAGAGAAAACTCGGTTCCCGACCCGGCGCCGGATGCGTATGCAGATCGTATATATGCCTGACACCGTGCTCCTGTATGTATGTCGCCCAGGAATTCCAGAACGTACCATCACCCCCGCCCTGCGGCATCAGAATGGACACGAAAACGTAGAACAACAACAGCAGCACCAATAAATGCCTGTCGGGATTTACCCGCGAAATCAGACTGCCGGATGAATTCATAGCTACAGTTTTTACACTACGACACCCGTACGTAACTCCCCAGCAGTTTCACTTCGGCTGAGTGGTGATTCAGAATTTCCTGCAAATCAGGGTCGCTGGCGTGGCCTTCGCACTCGAGCAGAAACCAGTAACGGAACGTAGCACCATCGCGCAAAGGACGACTTTCGATCTTGGTGAGGTTGATGCGTCGGGCGTTGAATTCCTGTAGAAATTCGGCCAGCACGCCCGGCGATTCGGTGTTGGGCAACCGGGCAATAAGCGTGGTTTTATCATGACCGCTGGGCTGATTCTCAAATTCTTTGGCCAGAATCAGGAAGCGGGTCCGGTTCAGGTCCGAGTCTTCAATATTGTCGAACAAGATCGGCACGTCGAACAGTTTAGCGGCAATACTGGAGCACAAAGCGGCTGCATTTGGCTGCTGAGCCGCGAGTTTGGCCGCTTTCGAGGTTGACTCCACTGGCACCATCTCGGCCTTAAGCCCATCGAAGGAGTCGTTCAAAAACCGGCTGCACTGCCGGAAAGCAATGTCTTTGGAATAGATATGCGTGATATCGGCCAGATTCTCGGCTTTCGTGGCAAACGTAAAATGCACCGGAATCTGGGCTTCGGCGGCAATTCGGAGGTCTTTCTCGAGGAGCAGATCAATGGCTTCGCTCACTACGCCTTCCTGATTATTTTCGATGGGCACTACGCCAAACCGCACCCGCCCCGTTTCGACGCTCTCGAACACCGACCGGATGGTTGGCAATGCCATATATGCACTCATCGCACCAAAGCGACTTTCGGCGGCCTGGTGCGTAAAACTGCCTTCCGGTCCCAAATAAGCGACCCGTTCGGGTAGTTCGAGGTTGCGCGATACGGCAAAAATTTCCAGAAAAATAGCCTCAATGGCGGAACGGTTGAGGAGACCGTTATTCTGCTCATGCAGCCGGTCCAGAATTTGCTTTTCGCGTTCGGGCCGGTAAATTACGGTGTTGGTCGAGCGTTTCAGTTCACCCACCCGACGTACCAGTTCCATCCGCTGATTGAGCAGCGTCAGCAGTTGATTGTCGAGAGCGTCAATGTCGTTACGGAGCGATTCGAGCGTCATTAAAAAGTGGTAAGTAGTAAGTAGGTACGTGGTAAGTAGCCGTAAAATTAGCACTTACCACGTACCCACTTACTACTTACCACCGATAAGTTTATACCAACGCCACTTCGTCTACGTCTTTTTCGACGCGCAGATTGTCGATAATAAACCGTTGGCGGTCGGGCGTGTTTTTGCCCATGTAATAACTAAGAAGCTTGGGGACAGAGGTTTCCTTCTCCATAATAACGGGTTCGAGCCGCATATTTTCGCCGATAAACAATCCGAATTCATCGGGCGAAATCTCACCTAAACCCTTGAATCGCGTGATTTCGACTTTTTTACCGCCTTTCGTCAGTTTGTCGATGGCCGATTGTTTTTGCTCGTCCGAATAGCAATAAGCCGTTTCCTTATGGTTTTTCGGATTACGTACCCGGAACAAAGGCGTTTCAAGAATATACAGATGGCCGTTACGTACCAGATCAGGAAAAAATTGTAGAAAAAACGTCAGCATCAAGAGCCGAATGTGCATCCCGTCCACATCGGCATCGGTGGCAATCACAATGCGGTTGTAGCGCAACCCTTCCAGCCCATCTTCAATATCTAAAGCGTGTTGAAGCAGGTTGAACTCTTCATTTTCATACACCACTTTTTTAGTTAGGCCGAAGCAGTTGAGCGGCTTACCGCGCAGACTGAACACGGCCTGCGACTGCACATTGCGCGATTTGGTAATCGAACCACTGGCCGAATCGCCCTCGGTAATGAACAGTGTGGACTGGTAGCGATCATCGGCCTTCAAATCGGGCAGGTGATTGCGGCAGTCGCGCAGTTTTTTGTTATGCAGGCTGGCCTTTTTGGCACGATCATTGGCGAGTTTCTTAATCCCGGCGAGTTCTTTACGCTCCCGCTCCGACTGCTCGATGCGCTTTTTCAAGGCATCGCGAACGGCGGAGTTTTGGTGCAGGAAATTGTCTAACTGTTCTTTCACAAAATCCTTGACAAACGAACTGACCGACTGCGCGTTTGGCTCGGGTGACATGTTCTGCGAGCCAAGTTTTGTTTTCGTCTGCGATTCAAACACCGGCTCCTGCACCCGAATACTGACAGCCGCAATGATGGACGACCGAATATCCGACACCTCGTAATTTTTGTCGAAGTGCTTGCGTATTGTTTCAACAACGGCTTCTTTGAGGGCGTTGAGGTGGGTGCCGCCCTGGGTAGTGTACTGCCCATTAACGAACGAATAGTATTCTTCGCCATACTGATTGCCGTGGGTCATGGCAATTTCCAGGTCATTTCCTTTCAGGTGAATGATCGGGTAGCGAAGCGAATCCTCGTCTTTTTTGGTCTTATCACGTAACAGATCGAGCAAGCCGTTTTGCGACAGGTATTTTTGTTTATTGAACGCAATGATCAGGCCTGCATTGAGGTAGCAGTAGTTCCAGACCATGTTTTCCAGAAACTGAGGAATGAAATGAAAGTGTTTAAAAACGGTGTCGTCCGGCTCGAAAGTGATCAGCGTACCGTTCCGTTCGGTAGTTACCTCTTCGCCCCGCTGTTTGAGTTCACCCCGCTCAAATTCGGCCCAGACCGTGCGGCCCTCGCGGAACGACTGCACCCGAAAAAAACTGGACAGCGCGTTGACGGCTTTGGTACCAACGCCATTCAGACCCACCGACTTCTGAAACGCGCCGGAGTCGTATTTTCCACCTGTATTGATTTTGGAAACCACTTCGACCACCTTACCGAGCGGAATGCCCCGACCGTAGTCGCGCACCTCGACCCGGTGGTCTGTTACGCGCACGTCGATGATTTTACCGAAACTCATCACGTGCTCATCAATGCAGTTGTCGATGGTTTCCTTTATAAGTACGTAGATACCATCATCGGCTGCCGACCCGTCGCCCAGTTTGCCGATATACATACCGGGTCGCAAGCGAATATGCTCGCGCCAATCGAGCGAGCGGATACTATCTTCATTGTATTGTACAGACTGATTCAGCAATTCTGCCATAGGTACTTACTAACTAATAGACTAATAACGAGTGATTGCGTAGCGCGGCCACTTTTGCAAAACATCGGAAAAATCATACCTGAACGGATTCGGGCATGAAAACTTCCCGCACAATACGAAACTGTTTACAATCCAACAAAAGTTCGCTTACTTTGCCGACTGAACTGCACTGTGTACTACCTAACCCGATTGAGCGTTAGATACAGGTCTTCGTCTTCATCGTAGCCGAGCCGTTCGACTTCTTAAAAATATGCAAAATCTAAGAATTTTCCATCGCTTGCCACTAAATTATTTTCGTTTCGCTGCCGCCCCTGCTCAACGCAGTTTTTGTATACGACTGGCGGTTCTATGGCTTCTGGGAATTGGCTTCGCTGCGCAGGCGCAGGTTGTCGGGCCATCGAGCGGAGGAGCGGTTTCATCACCCGGAAGTGCACCCGGTGCCGCCACCCCGGGTACTGCCCTGCCACAAGGCGTTAACCCATCCAATCTACCCGCTAATGTTCAGCAGCAGCTAAACAGGCAGTCGACTCAACCCAACCAGGTCAATCCCAAAGGTCGCGCGTCGCAAGCCTCGCAGCCTAATGCTGACGCAACCCAGACGCAGCAGGCAGATCCGGGACGGAGTAAAATACAGTCTACAGACACCATAGACCAATCCACATTAACGGACGAGGAGCTTTTACGGGCGCAGGCCGAACGCACTAAAAATCGCGAACTGCAGGAGCAACGCCAGAAAGTATTTGGCTACGCGCTCTTTAATGATCCGGATTTAAAAAGCCAATTCGTCGAGAACCTGAACATTGCCACACCCCGTAATTATATTGTTGGCCCCCGCGACCAGTTGACCATTCAGATGTATGGCTTTTCGGAAGCCGATTTTAGCCAAACGGTCTCGTCCGATGGCAACGTGTACTTCGGTCAGCAGTCCGGTGTAGGACCAGTTTTTGTGTCAGGTCTGACCATCGAGCAGGCAAAAGCGCGGATAACAGGCCGGTTAACCAAACGATTTGCCGGTCTACGCAGTTCATCGCTCGGTCCGCAGAACACGTTTCTGGAGGTTTCTTTAGGCGGCACCATCCGCAGCATCCGCGTGACGGTAACGGGCGATGCCGTTAAGCCGGGCACCTATACAGTCTCATCGCTGGCAACGGTGATGAACGTTGTTTATCAGGCAGGCGGCCCCAATGACATTGGCTCCTATCGTAAAGTACAACTTATCCGCAACAACAAAGTAGTCGCTACACTTGACCTGTATGATTATTTGCTGAACGGTATTCAGCGAAACGACCTGCGTCTACAGGACAATGACAATATTCGGTTTACAACGTTCATTCAGCGGACAGAAATTACCGGAACGGTTAAGCGGGCCAATATTTTTGAGATGCTGCCCGGCGAAACCCTCGAACGGCTGCTATTCTACGCGGGTGACTTTGCGGCTCTGGCGTACAAAAACATGGTAAAAGTGACGCGTTTGACCGACCGCCAAGCCAAGGTAATCGACGTATCGCGTCCTGAATTCAACGGTTTTGTGATGCAGGATGGCGACCTCGTTACGGTGGAACAATTGCTGAATCGGTTTGAAAACAAAATCACCATCGAAGGAGCCATTTACCGCCCTGGCCAGTATTCACTCGATAACAACAAGACACTCAAGCAATTGGTCACTACCGCCGAGGGTCTTAAAGATGATGCCTTCAGCGGTCGCATCACCATTATTCGGACGCGCGAAGATCTGGCTATCGAAAACCTGTCAATTAATCTGGCAAATATTCTGGCTGGTTCGGATGCTGATATTCCTCTGAAACGGGAAGACCAGGTTATCATCCCGTCACGCTTTGATATGGTGCAGACCGCCAATATATCGGTGCTGGGTGAAGTTAACAGTCCCGATCCGGAAATGCCTTTCATGGCGAATATGACCCTAAACGATGCACTGCTACGTACGGGTGGCCTGAAAGAATCGGCAGCCGCGTCGCTGGTGGAAGTTATCCGTCGCAAAAAAGATGTCGATCCCCGTTCACCTACGGCACAGATAGCGGAAACATTTAGTTTCAATGTAAACCGGGATTTGTCGATCAGCAATGATGTGAACAAGACCTTTATTCTGGAGCCATTCGACCAGGTTATTGTGCGCCGGTCGCCAAATTACGCGGTTCAAACCTATGTGGTTGTGGCCGGAGAGGTAATCGTTCCGGGGGCGTACCCGATTCGGAGTAAAGACCAAAAAATATCCGATCTGGTCAATCAGTCGGGTGGCTTGACCTCACAGGCGTATGTAGAAGGCGCAACGCTGATCCGGCCCGTGAAACTCAGTGCCGAAGAGCTACGACGCCGGAAGAAGTCGCTTGAAGAACTGGCTGACAACGCAACCAAAACCGTTGTTGAAACCGAAGATATAACGCCCGACGTAGCTGAAGCCATTGGCATAAATCTTAAAAAGATTCTGGCAAAACCAGGCTCATCGGAAGACATTCTGTTACAGGAAGGCGACACGCTGCGTATCCCGAAACTGCTGGAAACGGTACGGATTCAGGGCGAAGTTCAGCTACCCAATACCGTTAAATTTCGGAGTGGCCAGACATTCCAGGATTACATTTCGCAGACGGGTGGGTTCACGTCTAAGTCGCAGAAACGGCGGGCGTTTATTATATATGCCAACGGATCGGTTGACAAAACCCGCAAGTTTATGTTTTTCAATGTGTACCCGCGTGTAGAACCCGGTTCGGAAATCGTGATTCCAAGACGAGCGGCCACTCCGTTGACAGCCCAACAGGTGCTGACATCGACGGTTGGCATAGCCGGTTCGTTACTAACACTCATTACAACACTACTCCTGCTCAGCAGGGTTAATTAAACAGGCATTTTTCAGGGTATGACTCCTACAAACGCAAACGATACAAACAATCCGAATCAACTGGCGGCATCCCGGCCCTTGCCACCCGATCAGATTTCGCCTAAATCGGTTGTTCTGCGTATTTTTCAGATCAAGAACGTATTTCGTCGCAACTGGAAATTACTACTGCTCTTAGTCGCGCTGGGTGCGGGCATTGGCTTCGCTTACGATCTGGCGCACAAGAAAAAGATCACCTATACCGGCTCCATCATGTTCAACCTCGGTGGCGGCTCGTCGGGGGGTGGCCTGCCGGGCGAACTGGGCCAGTTGGCGGGTGCTTTTGGCTTGGGTTCGGGCGCGCCGGATGCCAATATTTTCGTAGGCGATAACTTTATCATCTACGCCAAATCAAGGCCGGTGATTGAGAAAACGCTGATGAAAACGGACACCATCAATGGCAAAGACACGTTGCTGGTAAATTACTACATCCGCCACAGCGGCATTCGGGATCAGGAATGGGAAGAAAATGATTCGTTGCGGGCCTTTTATTTTAAGCGGGCCAAGCAACCCAACGAATACAGCAAAACGGAGCAAATTGTGATGTCGGATATTTACGCCCGCATCGAGGGGGAAGTGGCTGTTAAACAACCGGAGCGCAAGTCATCGTTTATGGAACTGAGCTGTTTCATGCAGGATGAGAAGCTAACCGCTACGTTTCTGACCAATCACCTCAAAACGATTGAAGAGGACTACCAGGGAAAGCAAACCAAAAAGACCCGCGAGATGTCAGAAATCCTTACGTATCGGGCCGATTCCATTGCCCGGCGACTGACGGGCACAGAAAACAGTCTGGCTAAGTATATGGATCAGAATCAGCAGGTTGTTATGGCTCAGGGACGTATTACAGAAACCAAACTGACACGCAATTCGGGCTTCCTGACCGGCCTGTATTATCAGGCACTACAGCAGGCTGATAATATGAGAATGTCGGTCATCCGCGAAACGCCGTTGTTTACCATTATCAAGCCGGTTTATTATCCATTGTACCGCGAGGTTGTGGCAACGGCAGGTATGCAAATTGGCATTGTCCTGAGTATTATTATATCCATAGTCGTTATTTTTCTTCGGGAAACGTACCGCTCCATTATGAAAGAGCAGTAACGCAAACCCGCGCCAGACAGCTCTGAGCTATTCGGCAATGAACTATTCAGCTACCTAATTTTGAAGACACAAGAAGTAATTATACAGCCTGGCCGCTCCGAAAGGCACTATTGGCGGGATTTGTGGCGAAATCGCGAGTTAATGTACATTCTGTCGATGCGCGATGTGTCGGTGCGGTACAAACAAACGGCTCTCGGCACGGCTTGGGGCTTGATACGTCCGCTCACAACCATGCTGATTATGGTGTTCGTTTTTAGCAAGATTGCCAAGCTCCCCGCCGATCCAGGTGTTCCCTACCCGCTAATGGTATTGGGTGGCATTACGGTCTGGACGTTTTTTTCGACTGCGTTCACCCAGATCAGCAACAGCGTGACCATGAACGCCAACTTAGTTACGAAGGTTTATTTCCCCCGGTTGATTATGCCGATCAGTTCGGTAGCGGTTAGTTTTATCGACTTTCTGGTATCGCTCGGTTTGTTTATCGTGCTGGCCATCTGGTATCGGTTCATACCCGACTGGCACCTGTTGTTATTACCCGCTTTCATTGTGCTGGCGTTGCTGGCATCGTTTGCCTTCGGGCTGTTTTTTGCCGCCGTCAATGTCCGTTTCCGCGATATTGGGCAGCTTATTCCGTTTATTGTACAGGTCGGTTTTTACATTTGCCCTATCGCTTACAGCAGTCGGCTCGTTGCCGAAAAAGGCGATGAATGGTGGGCTCCTTTCTACTGGATGAATCCGATGGTAGGGATAATTGACGGCTTTCGCTGGTCGCTATTGGGTGATCGGGCGTATTTTAATCCGCAAAGTCTGCTTATTTCAGTCGGAATAGTAGGCGTTTGCTTAGCTTTGTCGCTGTACTTTTTTCGCAAACGAGAGAATACGTTTGTTGATGATATTTAGTCGTAAGTTGGTAAGTAGTAAGGTATAAGTAGTACGTTGGTAGTTGATTGATGTGAACAGATTACGGTTGCATTAACCAACTACCAACGTATTCACTACTTCTTACTACTTACCACCTACTGCTTATACCTTACTGCCTTATGTCCGTTATTACTGTCGAAAATATAAGTAAACAATACATCATTGACCATAAAAAGGGCAAAGGTGCCAACACGCTGCGCGATGTCATTGCGGAAAATTTCCGTTCGATATTCGGCGGCAAAAAAGATCAGGATACCATTACTCATGAGGAGTTCTGGGCACTCCGCGATGTAAACTTCTCCATCGAGCAGGGAGACCGGGTGGGTATCGTTGGGCATAACGGGGCCGGAAAATCGACCATGCTCAAAATTCTGAGTAAAATCATCGAACCCACTACCGGCACCGTACGCATTCGGGGTCGTGTCGCGAGTTTGCTGGAAGTTGGTACGGGTTTCCATCCTGAACTGACGGGCCGGGAAAACATCTATCTCAATGGCTCACTGCTGGGGATGAGCCGCAGCGAGATACGCAAACAATTCGATGAAATTGTGGCCTTCGCGGGCGTTGAAAAATTTTTGGACACTCCTGTAAAACGCTATTCGTCGGGCATGTACGTCCGGCTGGGTTTTGCTATATCGGCCCACCTCGACCCCGAAATCATGATTGTCGATGAGGTGCTGGCCGTGGGAGATGCCGAATTTCAGAAGAAAAGTCTCGGCAAAATGCGCGATAATTCGGCCAGCGGACGTACCATTATTTTTGTAAGCCACAACCTGACGGCGGTTCAGGCTCTGTGTAATAAGACATTATATTTCGAGAAGGGTCAATTGATTGAGCAGGGCGAAACCAATCAGGTTATCGCGTCCTACCTCAGTAAAGTATCGAAAACCCGGCTCCTGCGTGAGTGGGATTCGCCCGAAACAGCACCCGGAAATGATCTGGTACGTGTTCGCCGGGTGGAACTGGTACCCGAATATTTGGAAGATCTGACGCACATCGACGTCCGGACATCCATGAAATTCCGGTTTGAGTTCTGGAACCTGATGGACCGTGCCAACCTGAATCTAAGTCTACACCTTAACTCCATGACGGGCGAATGTATTTTTAACATTGGCACCCTGTCGCAGCCCTACGGCAAAGGATTAATTGTGGGCGAATGCACCATTCCGGGCTACTTCCTGAACGATGGCTCGTACACAATTTCCATGATGATTGTGAAGGATACGGTTACTCCTCTCTACGTTATGGAAGAAGGTATTACCTTTGATGTGGAGGATTACCGGGAAGGGATCGCCTGGTACGGGAAATGGCCGGGCTATGTACGTCCTCAAATACCCTTTCTCACAAAAATGCTGGAACCGGTGGGCAGTGTGCAGTAAACAGTTTGCATCAACGGCTGTTCTCCCTTCACTGATAACTAAAACTTTATACTGATTGATGATTAACGTTACTAAATCATACCTTCCAGACCTCGACGAGTACACCAACTACCTGAAGGGTATTTGGGAGCGTGTTCACCTCACCAATGACGGTCCGCTGCTACGTAAACTGGAAGATCAGTTAAAGGAGTTTTTGGGGGTCAAATACCTGAAATTCTGCTCCAATGGAACCATCGTGCTTCAGATGGCTCTCAAAGCATTAGACATTAAAAAGGAAGTTATTACCACGCCATTCTCATATGTAGCAACTACTAACGCCCTGCTTTGGGAAGGCTGTACGCCTGTTTTTGCCGACATCCGTCCGGACGATTTCAATATCGACGCCGATAAAATCGAATCGCTTATTACGGAGAATACACAGGCAATTATGGCGACGCACGTGTATGGAAATGCCTGCCGGATTGAGCAGATTCAGGCCATTGCGGATAAATACAATCTGAAAGTCATATACGACGCTGCCCATACGTTCGGAGCCAGTTATAACGGCCGGTCGATTTTGAGCTATGGTGATTTAAGCACCTGTAGCTTCCACGCGACGAAGGTATTTCACACCGGAGAAGGGGGCTGTATCGTGACCAACGATGAAGCGATGGCAAAGAAACTGCATAATCTTCGCTCGTTCGGGCATCAAAATGATAACTATTACGGTGTAGGCATCAACGCCAAAAATTCAGAGATTCATGCGGCCCTGGGTTTGTGCGTTCTGCCCAAAGTGCCCGACCTGATTGCCGCCCGAAAAGTACGGTTTGGGTATTACGATAGCCAGCTTGATTTCACCAAAATTACCCGGCCAACGCTCTCGCCCGGCATGGATTATAATTATGCCTATTACCCGATTGTTTTCGATTCGGAGGAAACGCTGCTACGGGTGATGGACGCCCTGAATGCGGACGACATTATGCCCCGCCGGTATTTTTACCCGTCGCTCAATACGTTGCCCTTTGCCTTTGCCCCCGGTTCGACCACGGCCCAGCCCTGCCCGGTGTCGGAAGATGTGGCTCTGCGGGTTTTATGCCTGCCACTCTACCCCGATCTGGCCGAAGCCGATGTTGACCGGATTGCCTCCATTGTAAACGCGTCTGTGGCCCTGATGGCCGAAAATGTCTAACGTAACTGGCGTATGGCGTCTGTCCTGAGCAGACCTGTTCAGTGTGGTCAGGCGGGTAATTCTCCTGCCGTCAGTGTGCGGTATCGTATTCATTATGAGTCTTTTGTATTTTGTTTCGCTTGGCCTGTTTGTCATCTATGCGGGTCGATTGGCAACGCGCATCTGCCGTCGGTCATTGACAGAATGGTGGCTGACAACCTTTCTGGTAGGCGCGGGAAGTGTCATTCTGACCGGCTTTATTCTCTCAGCGCTCTATCAGACAGCCAATGCCCCGGTTTGGGCCGGTTCGGTGTTTGTTACGGCTACGATTCTCGGCACTGTACTGAGCCGACTGGCCCCAGACCAACAACCGTTTTCGGTCAGGCTGCTCATTCGTGAACGGTGGCAAACGGCCCGCAACTGGTTTGGCCAGCTATCGGGCTATTCCAAATTTTTGTTCACAAGCCTGTTTGCCACACTGGCCATTATTGCGGTCATGAATCTGCTGCTGGTGCTGTTCACTGTTCCTAATGAGTGGGACAGCATGACCGGTCACCTCAACCGGGTGATGCAATACATGCAGCGCGGCACGATGCGCCACTTTGGCGGTACCAACTGGAACATCGATACGTATCCGAAGAGCGTTTGCACCCTCCAGATTTATTCGTTTTTGATGACGGGTCGCTTTGAAAATGGCTTCAAGTTTATCCATCATCTGAGTTACTGGACAGCCATTGTGGCCGTGTTCGGAATTGTGCAGCGCATTGGTCAGAACCGCTTATCAGCCAGTTTTTTCTGTGCGTTAGCCTATGCCCTGCTGCCCGATTTTCTGATGCAGGCCATCACCACAGAAACCGACATTGTATTAACAGCCTACCTGAGCGTACTGCTCTACATGCTGTTCACGTACCGAACAAGCACAGAAAACCAATCTGCATCGACGAATGGCGCTCCGGCGAATCGCCCTGATAGTCGCTATCTGTATCTGGCGGGAATGGCGTTCGGCATGGCGTTCGGGCATAAAATTACGTTCGCGCTGCTGCTGCCATCCGTATTTGTCATTATGATTTATACGGTCTTCCTCTCATCTTCATGGGCCACTACGTTTGCACGAACGTGGCGGCTGGCGGTGGCAATTGGGGTTGGCGTGTGTTTGTGGACGCTACCAACGGGGTATCTCAAAAACATTGATGTGTTCGGGCATCCCATCGGTCCGCCAACGGCACTCAAACACCAGTCCGTAGAGCGAGCCGGTTCATTTGGCAATCTGCTTGAACAGGGAAGCCGCAACATGATCCGCTACGGCTTCGACCATATTAATCTGGACGGTATCCGAAACATCAAGACCGGAGCCGAAATAAATCATGCCATGCGCCAGCCGCTGGTTCTGGTGGAGGACAAACTAAATATGCGGCTGGACGAAGAAACCGATTTTTCGATTCAGCCATTTGCCTTCGACCGGAAATTCGTGTTTTACAACGCCAATCCATACTGGGG
>JANPJE010000468.1:0-2486 GCA_031425355.1 Spirosoma sp.
CATTCCGGGCGAAGGTCACAACCTGCAGGAGCACTCAATCGTGCTGATTCGCGGTGGCCGGGTGAAAGACCTTCCGGGTGTTCGTTACCACATCATTCGGGGTGCTCTGGATACGGCTGGCGTAAGCGGTCGTCTGCAAAGCCGCTCGAAATACGGTGCAAAACGTCCGAAACCAGGTCAGGCACCGGTGAAAGGTGGTAAAGGCGCACCACCAGCTAAGAAGAAAAAATAATTAGGGATTTATGATTTCGGATTGCGGATTTTTTGACTCTTAGTGTAAATCCCAAATCCGCAATCTCCAAATCATAAATCGTTTAAGACTGGATGTTGGAAAGACTGCGTCCAGAGTAAGATCAAAAATCTGAAGAAAACATGAGAAAGGCGAAACCGCCCAAGCGTTACGTATTACCCGACCCGAAGTACAAAGAGGTCCTTGTAACGAAATTTGTAAATAACCTGATGTACGAAGGCAAGAAGAGCCTGGCGTACTCCATCTTCTACGACGCCCTCGACGTGGTTGCCAAGCGCACCAGCGAAAGTGGCTTAGATACGTGGAAAAAGGCATTGAACAACGTCATGCCATCAGTTGAAGTAAAAAGCCGCCGTGTCGGTGGAGCTACCTTCCAGGTGCCAACCGAAGTACGAGCAGACCGAAAAGTCGCAGTAGGCATGAAATGGCTTATTAAGTATGCTCGTTCACGGGGTGAGAAAACAATGGTAGACCGTTTGGCAGCCGAAATCGTTGCAGCCGCAAAAGGCGAAGGCGCGGCCGTTAAAAAGAAAGACGATACGCACCGTATGGCTGAAGCCAACAAAGCGTTCTCGCACTTCCGGTTCTAAATTAATTTTACCGGCCAAAATCCCGATGGCCGTTACCTTTGCAAAAGCTATCCAACATTGGGTAGCTTTTGTTGTTTTACACCGACATGACAACCCTCGAAAACGACCATCTTCGCGTTTCCATTCGGCCCAAAGGTGCCGAACTAACGTCAATTTTTCATAAGTCGAGTAGTATCGAACATCTGTGGCAGGCCGACCCGACTGTTTGGGGCTGGCACGCGCCCAACCTGTTTCCGGTGGTGGGCGGTTGTTTGAACAATCAACTGCTGATTGATGGAGAAACGTACCCCATCGAACGCCACGGATTTGCCCGGCAATCTCTGTTTGAAACAACCGAATCGACCGACGCGCACGCTATATTTTCGCTGCGATCAAGTGATGACACGCGCGTACATTTTCCGTATGAATTCGAGTTTCAGCTTATTTATGAACTGGACGGACCCCTCCTAACCGTTACGTATCGCGTTGTCAATCAGGATGATAAAGCAATTTTCTTCTCGGTAGGGGCGCATCCAGCCTTTGCCGTGCCGTTCCTGATCGGTGAAACGTACGACGATTATTTTATTGAGTTTGAGAAGCTAGAAACGTTGGAAACACACATGCTTTCGGCGGGCGGTTACTTCACCGGCGAAACAAAACAGGTTTCAACTGATACGTCGGGCCATCGACTTCCATTAACGAAACAGTTGTTCGATGCTGACGCGCTGGTCTTCAAAAATCTGGACTCTCGGCGTGTCGCTATTCGCAGCGACAAACACAATCATGCTGTCATGGTCGAGTATCCAGCCTTTCCGTATTTAGGGCTGTGGGCTAAACCCGGTGCGCCGTTTGTGTGTATCGAACCCTGGCTTGGTTGCGCCGATAGCGAGGGCCAGCCTAAACCAATTGACCAGAAAGAAGCCATTCAGCAAGTAGGCGTGGGGGAAGTGTTCGAGGCTTCGTTTACGATTGGAATCGAGTAACAAAAAGTTTGTCGTTCGTGGTTTGTTGTTGGCTGACGCGTCTATCTGCATGCGTCAGCCAACGACAAACCACGAAATGTAAACGGTCATTGCGTCTCTTCCAATGGTGTAAAGTCCTTGAACGTCTTTTTAATCGCTTTATCAGAGGCTTCTTTTTTACTCTGCCAGTTGGCGTCCAACTCCAGCGCGACTAAACCGCTCAGGTTCATAGCCCCCCGAAATTCATCTAATTTGCGAACAAATTCACCACTTCGACGGGTCGATTTTAAGGCAAACTCGCGGGCAAATACGTCGCCTTTGTTTTGCAGTTCGCTTCGCTTACCCAACACGTAATTGTACCGGTCGAGCAAGTCCTTCATCGACTTGCCAATAACTTCGGTCGCTTCCAGCGTACCCATCGTCAGGACGGCCGTACCGCCAATGGCCGAAATCAGGCGACCATTTTTCTGAGCATCTGCACTGGTACTCGCCCCTGTTACGGCGGGCGTAACGCCTGTTACCGCACCCAGTGACGCATTCGCTACTGAGCGGTTGCGCTTGCCGCCTTTCGCTTTCTTGTAGTCGTGCTTGAGTTGCTCTTCCTTATCACCCAATTGCTCCACTAAACCCCATGCCTGCACCAGCAACTGCCGGTACTGATTGTAGTAATAACGGTCCTTTTCGCCTTCGTTAATGGTATTCAAT
>JANPJE010000469.1:0-2767 GCA_031425355.1 Spirosoma sp.
ATACCGATCAATAAGCGGCTGCAACAATTCGGCTTGCCTGATAATAGACGTTTCTACCCGCCCGAAATCCGAAAAACCGTAACCCGGTCGATCAACGGCCACCAATCGGGCGCGGTTGAGCAGGGTTGTATCTTTAAAAAACTCCTTAAAAAACGACAGGGAACTTGGTGCGCCATGAACGAAAAGTACAACCGGCAAGGTCGAGTCGGCAGGAGCAGCCGGAGTTTCTATAAACCGAATCGTTCGGGGCGTTCCAGCATCTGAATTGCCTTTTTCTCTCTCCTGCCCAACGTGGTAATAATGAACTTTTGGATGGATGCGCTGCCCCTGAAACTCCTCTGCTAACTCCTGATCCGTTTGGCGGGCGTCAATGAACCACGCCAATACCAACGTACCGGCAGTTAACAGAACTACAGCGAGTAGAAGCCAGCGAGAAATTCGTATGAACAGTTTCATAGTAACGCGGTATAGCAATATAATGGCAAATGTTGGGCCAAACGCCTACTGGTTTAGCCTCGATTTGCTTTAAACATGAGCCTATAAATCACGAATGCGCTCATAATATAAATTACTATATAACTGCAATTATTGTTGTGTAAGTAAACAAAATAATTAATTTCGAAACGTTACGTCTCGAAAAATATAAGTTTTATCAGCAGGTAAACTGTGTTACTGCGTTCCTGTACTATCGGCTGGAACCGTTGGTTCAGGAGCGGGGGCAGTCGGTATAAACGTCGAGTCGCCGGGTGCGTCGGATGTTTCGGTCGAGTCTGATTCTTCCCTACTTTCGTAATCGCCCGAATAGCCACAGTTCATGTACTCCTTTGTAATCCCATCGGCTTTGGGAAATGGCCCTTGCAAACTCTTGAATTTCGGGTCATTATACACCCGCTCCAGAAAACTCCCAACTAAGGGTAAAGCCGTTTTTGCCCCTTCGCCCATGTCTGTTGAGCGGAAGTGAATACTTCGGTCGTCGCCACCAACCCACGCACCAACGACTAAGTTATTTGATACGCCCACAAACCAGCCGTCAGAATTATTAGAGGTCGTCCCCGTTTTGCCACCCATCTCGTGTCGATTTTTAAACAGATCGAACGACCATAAATTCTGCGACGTACCGCCCGACTCCTGCAATCCTCCCCGCAACATGTGCCGCATCAAAAAAGCAGTTTCAGAACTGATCGCCCGTTTATGCTGGCTCGTAAACGATTCGATTACGTTGCCGTCCCGGTCTTCAATGCGCTGAACAATAAGCGGTTCTGTTGTCTCGCCATCATTAACGAAGGTGCAGTAAGCCGCCACCAGTTCGTAAAGTGATACGTCCGACGAACCCAGGCCGATAGACGGTACTGCCTGTAAAGGACTCTTTATGCCCATCCGTTTTGCATATTCAGCAACACGTTCAGGCGTTACCCGGTCGGTTAGGGCGGCCGTAATGGAGTTTACCGAACGAGCCATAGCCCGGCGCAGCGTCATGTGCGAATAGGAGTAATAGCCAGTCGAGTTGCGCGGTTCCCAGACTTTGTCTTCACCATTTTCGCGGTATGGCTTTCGAAACGGTCGGTCCTGAACCCGATCGCAAGGGCTTAGATTAATAAGTGTATCATCGATGGCGGTTGTATAAACGAACGGCTTAAAGGTTGAACCGGGTTGACGTTTGCCCTGTTTTACGTGGTCGTACTTGAAATAATCGTAGTCCAGACCGCCCACCCACGCCCGAATGTAGCCCGTATGCGGGTCCATGGCCACCATGCCCGATTGCAAAAAATGCTTGTAGTATGCAATGGAATCGTAGGGCGTCATATTTGTTGAGTCATATCCGCGCTTACTGTCCCAGCTAAACACCCGCATTTTATACTTGACATTTTTCATGTAATACATGATCGAGTCAGGATACATGGGCATGAAGCGTCGGCTCAGGGATTTGTAGCGTTCGGTACGTCGGGCAACGGAATCAATAAATCCCGGCAGTTCGTTCCCATCCTCGTCAGTCCAGGGATTGCGGCCGCGCCAGTGATTGTCGAACGTTCGCTGCAACTGTTTCATTTTCTCACTTGTAGCCGCTTCAGCGTAGGTCTGCATCCGTGAGTCGATGGTGGTAATGATACGCAGACCAGCGGTATTGAGATCATATCCATTCTCTTCACCCCATTTTTTTACATAATCCTGAACGGCATTTTTGAGGTAACTGGCTGGTCCTGAGTACGGATTCTCGGGTGTAAACTCGGTTCTTAACGGCAACGCACTAATGGAATCGGCTTGATTCTGGGTCAGGAAATTGTACTTGGCCATTTGCCCGATCACTACGTTCCGGCGTTCGCGGGAGCGATCAGGATTCCGGAGGGGATTGTAATTCGTGGTCGCTTTTTGCAGACCAACCAATACGGCCCCTTCCTGCACATTCAGGCTGTCGGGCAGTTTATTGAAAAAAGTTCGGGCAGCCGTTTTCAGCCCAAACGCGTTACTGCCAAAATCGACTGTGTTGAAATAATACGTAATAATCTCATTCTTTGAAAAGTTGCGTTCCAGCTTGAGGGCCATTAGCCACTCCTTCGATTTATAAACAATTTTTCGGACGAACGGAATACGGGAGAGAAACCCTGTCCCATTTTTCTGGCGCGTTTTAAATAAGTTTTTGGCTAACTGCTGCGTGATGGTTGAGCCACCCCCGTCGCGCCCAAAGCTAATGAGTGCCCGCCCAATGGCACGGGGATCAACGCCACCATGATCGTAGAAACGGGCATCTTCAGTAGCGATCAGGGCGTTA
>JANPJE010000470.1:0-2914 GCA_031425355.1 Spirosoma sp.
GTGGTTGTGCGGCTGGTGGGTAGGTTGGCGCTATTGTACGTGTATGCGTACGTGATAGTTGCAGTGGCTGAACCAGCAACAATTATAGCGGAAAGCACATTATTCTGGCTTAAATTCAGCAGGTTGTCAATGCCCCCGTAGTACGTATAGTACGGACCGAACGAACCTGAAACCGGCGTCGGACCAAATACGCCCGGAACCGGAATGATGTACACGCCATAAAACGGATTTACTTTATCATCAAAGGTATAGGTAGTGCTTGTAGATCTGCTTAAAAATGGAATTGATGGCCCTCCCGAACGAGTTACCGTAAATGTCTCCGTGGCTAACGTCAGGTTATTTCCAGTGAACGTGAACGCACCCCCGCCATTCGATTGAAGACCGCCCACATTAATTCCTTTACCGTAACCCGACACCCGATTATCGGCGGTGTATCGGGGTGTTATACCGAATGTGGAAGGCGAGTGATATAATGAACTTACCTGACCAGCCTCATTGTAACCGAGGGTGTAGGTTTCGGAATTAGATCCCCGTCTGACAACCGTACGCTGAACCTGCGTGAGCCGATTTTGCGAATCGTATTGATACACCGTGTTTTCGACTGGCCCCATTGAACTGTCAGGCGCCTGGAAACCAACAATCAGGCTTAAACGACCCTGACCGTCGTAGGTAAACGCACTAACTTTAGTTGGATTAGCTGGCGTTTCCTGGGTAATGGTTTTTACCCGCAGTTTTTTGGCCTCCAAACCCGGTATGACGGCCGGAACGCGGTGATCGGTGCAAGCCCCAAAGGCAGCGATAATTAGAAGGCTGAAAAGCCATTGACGGAGGTGTGTGATTTTCATGACCGTTAGATATATAGTGGTTTTTAACTATTGACTCAATTATCAATAAACTAAATTGCTATAAATCAACATACTACCCAAACAACGTGTAGTTGTTTAGTACTACGAAATCTGGCATGAAGGTATTTTTCACACAACTTATTTCCTATTTTTTAAGGGTAAAACTCAGCGTTATGCTTACAGAATTTATGGAACGGTCGTTTTATACGTTTGCACAAATCATCTGAGCAGTTTCCATATCTCACCTACGCTCGTAACGGGTAACTGACAGGCCCGATTGTAACAGACATATACCGCCGTTTGCCCATTAATTGGCCCACGCTGCTGTAGTAAAGGCAACGTGTCTTTACCGGCCTCGCTCGTATTTGCTGTGCCGCAAAGAACTTTATTGGGATAAAATTCAGCGTCTATTTCCGCACGGAATTGATCCGCATCGGGACCAACGATGGCGATTTCGGCGGTGGGTCGGGCACGCAGGGCGAACTGGGCCGCCCAATTGGTAAGGTAATCGGCGTTTTGCTGCACTAATGGCTGTATTCGCCCCAGCATCTGGTCGGCACGGTCGGCATAGTCGGACGGTCCGTCGCCACTGCGATCGAGTAACAGGCTTAATGTGTACAGGTTTTCGGCCATCATCGAGTTCGATGAGGGAATTACATTGTCGAACAGTTCTTTTTTTCGGGCAATAAGTTCTTCGCCGTTCTTATCGGTAAAAAACAGCATAGGGTCCGGTCCGGTGAGGTCGTCAACAGTTGAGTCGGCAAAATTCGTCAGCACGTACTGCGTCAATTGATCGGCTTCGGTGAGCCAGCTTTCAGTGAAGGTGGCCTGATAAAGAGCCAGCAATCCGTCGATCACGGCGGCATAATCGTCCAAAAAACCAGCCTGTCTTGCCCTACCGTTTTTGTAGGTATGCCACAGACGACCGCCATTGCGGCTATCGCGCATATTTTTCAGCAGAAAATAGGCCAGCCGTAGAGCAAGCGTCAGGAATTCCGGTTCGCCGAAAACGCGGTACGCCGTAGCTAACCCTTTCAGCATCAACCCATTCCAGGAACATAAAATTTTGTCGTCCAGTCCCGGACGAATGCGTTCGTTACGTACCCGCAGCAACCGGGTGTGGGTCGCATCCAGTCGTACATTCAGGTCAGCCATTGACCAGCCCATGCGCCCGGCAAAGGCTTCGTCGGTTTCCGTTCGGTGCAAAATGTTACGCTCATGTTCCCAATTACCCGTCTCCGTCAGGTTGTACAACTCGGCAAACCAGTCATAATCGACACCCAGAATTTCCCGCAGTTCCGGCGTCGTGAACGTATAAAATTTACCTTCAACGCCCTCGCTGTCTGCATCGAGGGCAGAGTAGAAACCACCTTCGGGGCTGAGCAGTTCGCGTTGGGCAAAGCCAATCGTCTGATAAACAACGTGTTTATAGAGCGGACTTTTCATCAAACTGTAGGCTTCCGCATAGAGCGTCAGGAGTTGGCCGTTGTCGTACAGCATTTTCTCGAAGTGGGGGGCAAACCAGTCGCCATCCGTCGAATAACGGGCGAAGCCACCGCCAAGCTGGTCGTAAATACCACCGAGCGCCATCCGGTCCAGCGTAAGTACAACCTGCTGCAAAGCACTGTCCGATGAATTCATCCCCGCCGTTTCGGATTCATCACTCACCGACGTGGATGCAGTTTCGGCATAATACCGCAGCAAGAACCGCCAGACACTCGGCATCGGAAATTTGGGTGCCCGGCGCATTCCCCCTTTCTCATCATCGGCTTTCACGGCCACTTTGCGATACAGCACGTCCAGTGTTTCGGGCGAGAACAGCGGGTTGTTCTGGCTCAAACCGTAGCGTTCGGCGTCGGTCAGGTTGAGTTCCCGCGCAAACCCCTCCGCCGACTGGACCAGATCATTTCGGTTTTCGTCGAATGCCGACCGGATGCTATCCAATAAATTAACCCAGTTTTTTTGTGGCAGATACGTAACGCCGTAGAACGGTTTGGCGTCGGGCATCAGAAACACATTCAGCGGCCAGCCCCCCTGCACACCCATTGCCTGCACGGAATCCATGTATA
>JANPJE010000471.1:0-2809 GCA_031425355.1 Spirosoma sp.
GTCAATTAGCTGCCGGGTAGCCTCCCGCGAACCATCGTCACAAACGATAATTTCGTCGGGCAAAACGCGCTGCCGGAACGCACTTAGCAAACAAAGCCGCAGCGCTTCCGGCCAGTTATAAGTCGAAATAAGCAAGCTACAGGTTGGACGGGGTTTCATAGATGGTCAGGCATTGGTTAAGTAATAGTCAGGGTAGTCGGGTGATGGCCAGAAATAATCAGAGGATGGTCATACGGTGGCTTGACTATCTCTGACAATTACCTGACCGTCACCCGACGATAGCTGATAAGCAGACAGTGAAATAAGGAATAAATTTTGTTAACAAAAAACTAATATAATAAATATTATAGTTATAAAATAGAATAAATGAAAATAACGGGTATTCTTTCTAAATTAGCAGGAGAATATTGATACCTGCCGTTTATGGTCTACATATACACGCTACTGTTTTCTACTGGTTGCCGAAAAGGATCACTCCTTTTTCTACTGATTGGCGCCTATTCGAATCCTATATTGGCACAGCGCGCATCCGCTCCGGTACGTACCGTTCCGCCTGCCGTTCGGGCACCGGCTTCAGGGTCGATCAAGCCCGGAACTATGAGTTCGATAGCAACGGAGAGTGTTCCAAAATCAAGCGATACGGTTCGGTTTGCGCTGAATAAAGACCTTATCGAGCAACTCATTTCCTTCGAGGATATTTATCAAATCGCGGTATCGAACTCACCCGCGCTGCGCTTCGAAAATGCAATGGTCGATATGAAAGCCAGCATCGCGAACTATACCAAAGTCGCTATTCTGCAAACTGTCAGTGGATTCGCCAGCTATTCCCGGGGCAATCAATTGCTGGTCGGTTCGGGTTCGTCAAGTTTCGATTTTTCCCAGAATTCCAACGGTTACCGAACGGGACTCGGCATCCAGTTGCCGTTGTCGGAAGTAGTAGGGCGTCGGTATAAAATTCAACAAAGCCGGTCGGAATATCAGGGGTCATTAGCCCAGCGCGACGTAGCTAAAATGGGTCTCAAACGCGAACTCAACCGGGTTTACCAGGCATTGCTCACCTCACAGCGCACGCTTCGTATCCGGCTGCGCGACGAACAGGCCGCGCTGATGGCGTTCAGAATTGCCGAAGTAGACGTGCAGCAAGGTAAAATCGACCCCGCCGATTATGCCCGGTACAGCAATCAATACGCTATTGCTCAGGTAGTTTCGGAAAAAGAGCGGGGTGAGTTCATGACAAACTTTCGGGATCTCGAAATCATCGTGGGCGTCCCCATGATTCAATTACAGATTAGTCGGTAGAGAATATGTCTATTTCCACGATTTTTCGTCTGTTGAAAAAGAACCTGCTTTGGCTGGTGCTTTTCCCGGGCGTTCTGGCCGGTACGGTTGCCTACCTGACCAAGTCGATGCCTCGCGAATACCAGTCGGCGGCAACGGTTTATACCGGCCTGGCATCGGGCTACTCGATCACCAGCGGAGACGCTGACAAGGTCGATTATTTTGCCGTCAACAATGCGTTCGACAATTTGATTACGACCATCAAATCGCGCGAAACGATCAGCGAAGTGGGTAAGCACCTGCTGGCGCAGCATCTATTGATGACCAAACCCAACCCGTTAATCATTAGCGCGGAAAGTTTCAAAAAACTGAATGAAGCTATTGATGAACCAACCCGTAAGCAACTCGTGGTGGCGGGTAATGAGCCGGAAACGTACCGCCGAATCGACGCGCTCAGCAACGCAGTCGACAACAACATCATCAAAAAATTACTCTATAATTCAACGACGCATTACGCTGTCGAGAGCATTTCGGGCCGGGTAACGGCCAGCCGGAAAAGCAACAGCGACATGCTGGAACTGGCGTTCAAAGCCGATGATCCGGGCGTTTGTCAGCACACACTCCGGTATTTGATCGACAGTTTTCGGAGCCGGTACACAGGCGTAAAAACATCAGAAACGGAGAATGTAGTCCGGTATTTTGAGGATCAGGTTCGCAAAGCGCAGCAGAATTTATTAAGAGCTGAGGACTCGCTCAAAGATTTCGGAGTAAAGAACAAGGTTATCAATTACGGAGAACAGTCCAAATTTGTAGCGGAGTCGAAAGAGGATATGACCACCGAATATCATCACGAACAGATGCGTTTCCGGGCCGCCAAATTCGCATTGGATACCCTCGAAAAACGCCTGTCAGAACGGTCGTCGGTGCTGGAGACAAACAAAGAATTACTGGGCCGACGGACGGAATTATACGACATTCAGAATGAATTGGCCAATGCGCAGGTGTACGGTTATCCGGCAGAAAAGATCGCGCAACTCAACAGTAAAGTCACTGGTTTGTCGGAAGAATTAAAAGTGTCGGCGCGTCGGTATTACAACAACAACAGCACAATTGAGTCGCTGCCCCAGGCCAACGTACTGAACGAATGGCTGTCGAAACTGATGGAATCCCGGCAGTCGGCGGCTCGGTTAGGAGTGATCGAAAAGCGGCTCCGTGAATACGACGGCATTTATAAAGAATTCGCTCCATTAGGGTCAACTATCAACCGGATGGAGCGGCAGGTCGGGGTGGTCGAAAAGGAATATCTGTCGGTATTGCACGGTTTGAATCTGGCCCGCCTTCGGCAAAAAAATGTGGAGATGGCCGGGCCGTTGACGGTACTTGACGCGCCCATTTTTCCGCTCAAACCCCAGCCTTCCAAACGGGTGGTGTTTGTCGTGGCGTCGTTTATGGGTGGTCTGGTGCTGGTGTTCGCTTACATCCTGGGACGTGAATTGCTCATTCCCTCTATCAAATCGCCCGAACGGTTCGA
>JANPJE010000472.1:0-3023 GCA_031425355.1 Spirosoma sp.
GTACTTTTTATTGTCGAAAAACATCTGCGTCACGATGTAGTCCGCGCCTTTGTCAATTTTCTGTTTCAGGTACTGAAAGTCGGAATCGGGATCGGCGGCTTCAAAATGTTTTTCGGGATAAGCCGCTACACCAATACAGAAGTTGCTGGGTGCCAAAGCCGTATCTTCTTCGTGCAGATAAATGCCCCGGTTCATGCTCGCCACCTGCTCCACCAGTTCGCTGGCGTACATGTAGCCATTTTCTTTGGCTTTAAAGGTCGTGAACGGCTTGGCCGGATCGCCCCGAAGCACGAGCGCGTTGTCGATGCCCAAGTAATGAAGGTCAATCAGAAAATCTTCGGTTTCCTCGCGGGAGAAACCCCCACAGAGTACGTGCGGCACGGCATCGACGCCAAAACGGTGCATGATGGCGGAACAAATGCCAACGGTGCCGGGTCGTTTGCGGGTCACGATCTTCTGAATCGTACCGTCGGGCAGGGGCCGTTCGATGTATTCTTCGCGGTGGTACGTAACATCGATGAAGGGCGGCTTGAACTCCATCAGCGGCTCGATGTTGTCAAGCAGGCTCTTCAGATTATCGCCTTTGATGGGCGGGATGACTTCAATTGAAAAAATAGGTTTGCCGTTGGCGGCTTTGATGTGATCGGTAATTTTAGTCATCAGTCAGGTAAACGCTTGCCGAATTAAAAAGCCCGACAATACAGGGCCAAAGTTATCGGGAGAACACGGCCAGCCGCATGTAAATTCCGTTGGCCGAGCCATTGCTCCACGGTTGTACGTCCATTCGGCGGCCTATTTCGCTTCTATTTTTCACCTCGTGCAGTTTGGGAATCCCCCAACCCACTAAGGAGCCAAACGCGGCTCCGGCCAGTAAATCCGTCGGGTAGTGTTTTCCGGCTTCGTAGCGCAGCACCGACGTAGCAGTTGCCAGTCCCAGCGAGCCAATCCAGACAACAGATTTTAGCCGGGAGTGCGGAAAATAATGCCGAAACACCTCGCCCGTAAACACTGCCGTTGCAAAGGCATTGGTGCCATGGCCTGAAAAAAACGACTTCCGGGCGTCGCGTTCCATTTTCTCGTCTAACGGTGCATCGGGATTATAAACAAACGGACGGGTTCGCTGGACGAAATTTTTCACCGACCGCTGAACACCATTGACCAATAGCATGGTTTCGAGATACATGATGCCTAAGGTTTTCAAGTCGTGACGCATGGGTTTGGTGCCGATGGTCAGCAGTCCGAGCACGGCCACATTCCCAACAAAGGTTATGTCGCTAAGCCGATCGGCAGACGAACTGAACTGATACGTAGCCTGCCGGTCGATGGCGTTAATATCGGCCCGGTTAAGTCCCGCAATCTCACCCGCGCTCAGGGGCATCACGCGCTCTTCCAGAACGAGTGCCGTCGCGCCGGTTGCTGCCCCCACCCCAAACAAAGCCAGTTCGCGGCCTGTCTTTAATTCATACGGCGATTGGGCATACGAAGGAATTATGAATGATGAATGATAAAGAATAAATGCAAGAACAAGGCTGTAATTTTTCCTGCCCACCGACTTCAATAAAGACATACTACGCTCATTTACAATTAATTATACGTACTAAATTAGCATGTTGTAGCCGACAGCAGGATGCTGTGAGGATAAAAAGACGATTACACCACGCGCAACACCGTCGGCTCGTCGGTTAGGTACACGAGCCGTCCTTCCACTTCAGAGAAGCCCATTTCGCGGTATAAATTGGTGAAGTATTTTAGCGAATCAGCGGGGTTAGAGGGCTGTGAGGACACAGCCACGAGCGATTCGATGCCCGGCGAGTCGACGCCCGGTGCCGATTCGTACTGAACCAGAACGATACGTCCGTCGGGATAGTACACAACGCGGTGGGGTGCGCCGTGCATTCGCTTGCTGCTCAAAATGCTCCGGTCGGTGTCGATCCGAAGCGTGGCATCGAACAATAACGACAAATCCGGATGCGAAACAATAGCGATCAAACTGACTTTCAGCTCGTTGCATTCGGTCATGCGTACAAGTCCCTCGCCCACGAGTTGCCGGAGCACGTTGTCGATGTTGTCAGCACATTTTATCAAACTCAGAGCCGCGCACAGTTTGCGGTCCCGTTCGCGGGTGCGTTCAAACGTCGCTACGTCGAACATTCGGGTGGCCTGCCTGCGCAGTTGCAAATCCTGCCCCCGACTCCCGCTCACGATGTCGTCCAGGAAAATTTCGTCGAGGGTTTCGTCCATCTTCTGGTGCGAATGAGAATCGGCGCACAGGCTGATTTCATACGTCGATTGGCCCTCCTGCCATGCACAACCGCACATGCGGGCTACGTCGCTATCGCGCAGAAACGCATGAAGCCAGTGACTGATGGTGTTCTGCTGCCCTTTCGTAAAGTCTTTTAACTCGCTGATGATATAAAGCCGGTCGGTGGGGCGGGTGAACGCTACGTAGAGCAGGTTCATGTTTTCGAGAAACGTGCGGGTCAGTTCTTCCTCGTATTGATCGGCAATAATCTTGGGTGTATTGCGCAGTTTGCTCGTGGTGTTGGCCGGTGCCGACATCAAGCGGCTAAGCTGCCCCGACCCGCTCTGGTGCGTCAGCGCATCGGTGCGGATACCGGCCAGATCGAGCCAGATCGTGCTGTCGTTGATGGGTTCGACGCGCCAGTTGGCAAACGGAATGATGACCACCGGGAACTCCAGACCCTTCGCTTTGTGAACGGTCTGAATACTCACGGCATTGCGGTCGTTGCCCTCCACCGAAATCTTCTGCCGTACGCCTTCCCAGTACACCAGAAAATCGCTCAAATGACCGCTACGTTTCTGATTAAACGCCAGCACCTCATCCAGAAACCGGAACATAAACGGGTTGTGCTCTGCCTGATTGAACAGGCCGAATTGAGCCGTCAGCCGCTCGGCCAGTTCATATGGATTCAGTTGCCCAAGTGTATAAGGATCAATCGGATAGCCCTCGGCGGTGAGGTACTCGTACGTAGCGGAAATATCGCCCTCCGCCACTTTTTGCA
>JANPJE010000473.1:0-10068 GCA_031425355.1 Spirosoma sp.
CATAGCCGGAAGTTTAGCTTTGTACTCCGTGATGCTCTTCTCGATGCCCTCCTTGAAAAACGGAAACACCTGATCGTTTGAGGATTGGCCCAAGGCAAGTGCTTTCTCCGCTAAAGGAACAGCATCGACGTACTTGCCCATCTTCGCCAGAATCTGCGACTTTACGTACAGATTACGGAAGGTCTCTTTCATGCCAATCGACTTATCAACCCAGCCCAATGCCTGCTCTAAATTGCGGCCTTTCGAGAGGTTGTAGTTGGCGGCTGCCTGCAAAACACCGGCATCGTCGGGTTTTTCGGCTACGGCTTTGTCCACGTTGGCGGCTGCGTTCTTGTTGACATCCACGCTTAAATCGGCAGTAGCTTTCGCATTCGCCCACATAAACGTCATTTTGGCGGTGCTATCCGTCAGGTCGCTAAAGCCAATGGTAAACGTTTCAATTTTCTCGCTGTTTTCTGCCGGCGTCAGGTTAACACGCAGTGCGTCTTCCTCCTGCTTATATGTGGCTTCCGTAACGGCTTTGTTTTTGTTGAAAATCAGCGTGTAACTGTCTTCTGCCGGAATCGACATAATGGCGTACGTTCCGGCAGGCAGCGTTTTTCCATTGACCATCAGGTCGGTCGAGGTCGTGAACGCGGTCGCGCCGTTTGCCCCCGTGCGCCACACTTTGCCGACTGGTACGAAGTCACCGGTGAAAGGCGTACGACCCCTCAGGCTTGGCCGTGAGTACGTTACGGTCAGATCGGTTGTACCAATGGTTTGCATAATGGATGCCGCCGGGCTGGGCGAAGGCAATTTAATTTGGGCGGTGGTCAATTGAGCCGCTAAGCAGATTGTAGCGACTGTAAGCGATAGTTTGTGCATGATTGTCTATAGACTTTTGAAAAATCAGGACCAAATTGCGCCTTTTTTACCACAAAGCCAACTTATGCATCGTCAACCGTTGCTGAATTTACTCCGCAGCCATCACCCTGCCGACGCTTCTGAACAAGCCATGACGCAGGCTACAATTAATTTCGTAGAGCAACAGCCTACCTGCTTTGAGCGGTCGCTGCTGATGGGGCATATTACCGGTTCGGCCTGGATTGTCAGTCCCGACCGCCGGCAAACATTGCTTATTCACCACCGCAAACTCGATCGGTGGCTGCAACCCGGCGGTCATGCCGATGGCGATGCGGATGTAACGGCCGTTGCACTGCGGGAAGCACGGGAAGAGACGGGTTTGTTTTCGCTGCGATTACTCAATCCAGCCATTTTTGATGTCGATATTCACCCGATTCCAGCCCGAAACGACGTACCGGAACACCTGCATTACGACATTCGTTTTTTGCTTGAGGCCGACCTCTATGAACCATTTGGCCAATCGGGCGAAATCAAGAATATTCGATGGCTTTCGATAAAAGAAGCAGTAAACTACGTAGCTGATGGGTCAATATTCAGAATAGTGAACAAAATAATGAAAAACTAAAAACATAGTAGACATTTTTGTTGTTTTTTGATCAGATGAAGTAGTAGCTTTGTTGAACAACAAAACCACAGAAACGGCCATGAAATCAGTCACTTTTTTGCTTTTTGGCATCAGCTTATTGGCGATGACCGGGACGGCTTTCTCGCAGGATGGCGGACAGCGTAGGCCGCTGAATAACCCGCTGTATTCTACTCATAATTACAAGCATCCAAACGCAGCCGCAGCGGCCCGTCGTTGGGAAAATAAACCGGGCGTAGCGGTGCAGCAACCGGCTCCGGGCAATGAGCGGATGGCGAATTATAAGAACCAAATGCCGAATGCCGAGCCAGTTGGCGGCATCACGATTGACCATACACCATCGGCAAGTCTGGCCGACCGGAATTATAAAATTCAGCGTGTAAGCGAGCCAAAAGCATCGCCCTCGCCGAGCGAATATTATGTGAAGAAGCCACAGCGTAAAGCCGACGGTACGGCCATCGGCGATTAATCATATAAGTCTATAAAATAAAGGCGCGTTGTCTGTTCCGCAGGCAACGCGCTTTTATTTTATAGACTGTTTGCGCATATATTTCTATTGCGACTTCGTTAATCTGCACTATATGCGACTTGATTTATGTTCTATATGCATCCACTTAACTAATAAATTTTTAAAGTCAAAATCGCCTGGTTGATAGTGAATAATCAGGAAAGTAGCTCCAGTAAACACGTACCAATCATGTCAACCAACAGCCGCTTACACGGAATTCTATTTAATAAATGTCCACGCTGTCAGCAGGGTAATTTCTTCGTAACGAACAGCGCGTTCAGTCGTAACTTTGATAAAATGCATGATCATTGTCCGCATTGTGGCGAAAACTTTATGCCCGAACCCGGTTTTTATTGGGCGTCGATGTTTGTGAGTTATGCGTTCTATACCATTTATACGCTGATCACTTTTTTCATCGTCGTGCAGTGGCTGGGTGTCAATCTGGATTATTACCTTGTCGGATTAATTCCTACCTTGATCCTGTTAACGCCCTATTTCTTCCGGATGGCCCGCCGAACCTGGCTGGCAATTTTTATTGCGCCGAAGCCGAATGCCAGTCAATCGACTGAAACAGGCGTGTAGAAACTGCGGCAAGCTCATAAATCGGGTAGCAGGGAAATACAGATAAACTATGCGGGTAAAAGTGGGTGTAGTTCAGGCTGCGCCGGTGTTTTTCGACATCCATAAAACCATCGATAAACTGGAAGCATTGGTGACCGATGCCGCTAAAAAAGGGTGTCAGTTTGTGCTTTTCCCCGAATCATTCATTCCGGGCTATCCCCGGCGGTTCACCTTTGGCGCTTCGGTTGGTTTACGGACCGATGCCGGGCGCGAACTCTACAAAACGTACTGGCAAAACAGCCTGCAAATTCCGGGACCGGAGCTAACCCGGCTCGAACGGATTGCGCATAACAATGGGGTATATCTGGCTATCGGCGTAACCGAACGCGATGCCCTGAACGGCAGTCTATACTGCACGCTCATCTACCTGTCGCCAACGGACGGTTATATCGGTAAACACCAGAAAATCAAGCCAACGGGCGTCGAACGGTTAATCTGGGCAGAAGGAACCGGCACGGACTCAATGGGTGTATTTGACACCGAAATCGGGCGAATCGGTGGGCTTATTTGCTGGGAAAACTACATGCCGCAGGCTCGTATGCGTGTTTACCAGCAGGCTCCTCAACTGTATCTGGCCCCCACCGCCGATGCCCGCGCCACCTGGCCTTCTACGCTGCAACACATTGCCTGTGAGGGTCGTTGCTACGTATTAGGCTGTAATCAGTTTTTCACACGCGCTGATTATTCCGAAGACTATCAGGCGTTTCTGGGTGAGGACGAATTCGTATTGAGTCGGGGTGGGAGTGCTATTGTTTCGCCACAGGGTGAGTTTATCGCTGGCCCGTTGTGGGATGAGGCCGGAATATTGATCGCTGACCTGGACCTGGATGAGGTGTTGAAAAGCAAGCTCGATTTTGACGTAATCGGCCATTACACCCGCCCCGATTTATTCGGATTAAACCCGTAAACTACTTGAGTTTCTGCTCATAGAGCGCGAGATTCTCCGCGTCGAAACAGACAAAAACAATTTCCTGAACGGATGAGAGTTGCTCCAGAAATTGCCTGACAGTAGTAACTGCTACGTCGGCGGCCTTATCTTTCGGGTAGCCGTAAACGCCGGTGCTGATGTTTGGAAACGCAACACTCGTCAGGTTATGGGCAGCCGCGATCTCCAGCGACCGACGGTAGCAACTCGCCAATAAATCAGGCTCGCCGTGAGTGCCGCCCCGCCACACCGGACCCACGGCGTGAACAACGTATCGGGCTGGTAATCTATATCCTTTGGTCAGTTTGGCATCGCCGGTTTGGCAGCCGTGCAGGGTTCGGCATTCGTCCAGTAAGCCCGGTCCGGCAGCGCGATGAATGGCCCCGTCAACGCCCCCGCCACCCAGTAAACTCGTATTGGCCGCGTTAACGATCGCATCGACCGCTTGTTTGGTAATATCTCCCTGAATGATCTTGATGGTGGACATGGTTTAGAAAATGTTTGTGGTTTGATGTTTGTAGTTGCCGTTAATCGCCACGCCTGACGCTCCAAAAAAGCGGACCAGCCAACAACAAACCACGAACAACAAACAGTATAGTTACTGTTTCACCAACTTCACCGTTCGTTTTTTATCACCCGAAACGAGTGTCATAAAATACATCCCCGCCGATAAGTTCAGGTTGGGTAAGGTGAATGCGGTTAGCCCGGCCGATGTGTACCGATTTTGCCACACAACCCGCCCGGCGATGTTGGTCAGCGTGGCGTCGAGGGGGGTGTTGGGGTCGATTTCGCCCCATTGAACGGCCAGCAACTCACTGTCGCTGAAGGGGTTGGGGTAGATCAGTAATTCCCCCAACGCGTCGGCCATGACCGATGCCCGCTCAAAATTAGGAATACCATACCCCAACTGATCGTCGGGAGTAGCGTACTGGCTGCCCGACCGACGCAGGGCTTCGGTTACCTGGGCGGCTGTCAGGCGGGGGTGGGCCTGCCAGAAGCCAGCCGCCAGCCCGGCCACCAATGGCGCAGCAAACGAGGTGCCGTTTCCCGATACAATCTGCCCACCCGGACTGCCAATAACGGTTCCCTGACCACGAGCCGCCAAATCGGGCTTTATACGACCATCTGCCGTAGGACCAATCGAACTGAAACCCGACCGCTGTCCGGCTTGCGTAACGGCACCGATAGCCAGCACCGATGCGGCATCGGACGGGGCCGAAATGTACCGCCAGGCATTACCGCCTTCATTGCCAGCGGCTACCACCACCACTATGCCTGTCTCGGTAGCAATCTGGGCGGCACGGGTCGATAGGGCCGTTTTGCCATCCATATTCTGGTACGTATAGCTGGTCGATGGATCGTCGAATTGCGTATAACCCAGCGATGAACTGATGACGTCAACCCCCGCGCTGTCGGCAAACTCGGCACCAAAAAGCCAGTTGGCTTCTTCAATCTGTCGTTCGCTGGCTACGTCTTCCGTGCGAAGCAGAATGTAGGACGCTTTGTAGGCTGTTCCGTATAGCTGATTGTTGGCGGTGGCGGCAATGGCCGATAAACATGACATTCCGTGCGAATCGTCTTCGTACACGCTGGTTTCTTTTTTGACAAAGTCGTAGGTTGCCAGCACCCGACTCTCATCGAAGAGGGGTTTCAGGAAGCCAACTCTATTGCCGTTCAGAAAGCCCGAATCCAGCACGCCAATGAGCATCCCTTCTCCATGATAGCCCTGCTGGTGCATTTTATCCGCCCCGAGTTGGGCAATCTGAACCTGCGAATTGCCGTAGTTCAATGGTTCGTTTTCCGCCGGACTTGCCAGATTTAATTTATTGACAGACGTACCGTTTGCGTCGGCACCGATGCGGGCGTTGGCCAGCGACCGACCGAATTCCAGACCTTTCACAAACGGGAGTTTCTGCACCGTAGCAATCGTCGCATCGGTCGTTTCGATGAGTACGGCGTTCAGCCAGCGCGACGAAAACCAGATTTTCGCCCCCGTCTGCTGAAGCTGTGCTACGTATGCCGGATTCACGGGAAGGTCACGCTCCAGCAGGGGAATGTTTTGTTTTTGCCGACGCAGAATCGACCGTTGCGACAGAAACTGCTCCGGGCGACCGATGCTGTAAGGCGTGTTGACTTTATCGCGCAGCAGCACTAAGTATTTGCGGGTTACCTGACCGAAACTGTTGAGTTGGCAGAGAAGTAACAGCAGGAGAAACCAACCCGTTTTATTCTTTTCCATACGTCTTAACGCGCTATACCTGTCAAGTGAAGTGCCATTCTATAGCCTGTAAAATTATCATCGAAACATTTTGAGCTATAATCATTACGGCTTCGACAAACTGTTCAGTTAATACGCGAAACGAACCGTTAATGTTGCGTGTCCGACCATATAGAATCGGCTTGTTAGAGTAGGTTATCGGGTGGGCGGGTTAGCGCAAGAGCCGAGAAGCGATATAATTGTATTTACCTCAAAAAATCCGGCTCCAGGCAAAGCGGATAATGAGTAGCAACGCCACAAACCCGATCACAATATACGTGAATGGAACGTAGGTGATGGCGTAGATTCGGGTTCGGTCGATGATCCACAGAAGGCCCATCAAAGCTGCAATCAGCGTCAGGAAACCCGATAATTTGCCAAATCCGGGAATGTAGGTAAACGGGAGTTTGCGTCGGATCAGCATCAACGTAGCCACCATGGCCAGGATGGGCAGCAACTGCACAGCAAGGTTCATATCCCAGATGCTTTGCCGCTCGAATAAAAACAGGTAGATGTTCAGCGTAACGGCGAAAATGCCGGGAATACAGGCCAGGAAAACCAGACCGGCATATACGTACCGCCATTTCCAGATTTCATCCGCTGTTTCGCCCGACCATAAACCAACCAAAAAAGCTCCTGTCGGCATAGCCATCAGGAGCAGGAATAATAGGGTAGGCTGGCCCGAAAAGGCGTCAAATACCTCGCGGAGAGTCATAGTGAGGGGAGGAGGGAGAGAAAGGAGGAGAGGGAGGAAAGAGCAGGGTGAGGGAAATTCTTTCTTCCTTCGTCCCTTCAACCTTTCCTCCCCCTCCTCCCTTTCCTCTTTTTATTATTTCAATGTCAGCAAGTAGCCGATGGTAAAGTTAGCGTCCCAGTCGAAAACAAACTGCTTGCAGCCGGTAGCATCGGCAATGGATTTGTAGATGTTAAGACCCGCTTTCGATTTGGCATTTTCGAGTTTATAAGCCGACGGCGCATCCAGAACCGTATATCGTTCCTTGCCCTTCCGAACGCTCTTGGCCAGTTCAAACGGCACACCGCCGATAATGAAGCAGGTTTTGCGATGATCGGCGGGGATTTGTTTGGCTTTGGCTTTTACCTCCGTCGCTACGGTTTCGTCGCTGGTGTTGTTCTGGAAATATTTCGCACCATAGGTTTCCAGCGCCTTTGTCGAACTGCCTTCTTTCCACGAAATCTTCGTGTTTCCTGAGCCAATGTCGGTCACGAACGAGTTATCGTAATATTCGGTTGGCAGAACCGCCCGCAACGCCAGCGAGCCTTCCTGCTCGGGGGTAACCGTGTTGACAACGTAGTTCAATGACTTCAAAACCCGGATGATTTTCGGCGTTCCTTCCGCTTTTGCTGCGCCCGAACTAACCACAAACTGGATGTTACGTCCACCAACGCCGAAGTCGAGCATCTTGCCAATATAGCTTTTCAATCCCGTCCGGATATCTTCGTCGGTCGCCATGTTTTCCATAACGAGGCTGTTGTTAAACTCTGCTTTTTCGAGTTTCCAGCGTTTCTGATCGTCAATTTTGACAATGAACGAGTTAAAACCACTGGCCCCTAATTCAACCACGCCTTTCAGTTGACCGTTTTGCGGTTCGGGAGCGGTATAACTAAACGCCTGCCCGGACGACGAACTACTGGTGGTTTCATCCGATGTGCCGGACGACGTAGCACTTGATTCTTCAACTACTCCTTCCGCCGTTTCGTTATCGGCGCGGGGCATCGTTTGCGACTCTGAGTATTCTTTTTCCTGCTCCTGGGGCGCGAGTTTTTTAAGGGCTTCATTGCCACCAAAATAACGGAAAGCGAAGAAAGCAGCGGCCAGAATCAGTGCCGTGATGAGCAGCCGACCGGCTACGGTTAAACGTTGCATCTTTTGTGAGTTTTAAAGTTGTAAGGTTATAAAACGGTCCGCCGTTGCGGTTGTAAAGTTGTTGATAGCCGTAAGCACTTTAAAACTGTGCGACTATACAACTCTATACCTTCTTTTAATCGAGCAAATTCTTATACCCCGCATCTTTCTGCGGAGCGGGACCAAAGTTAACGGGTTGTGCAGGCGCGTCGAGCTGGACCATCTTGAATTCCCCTTTGTTGTAGGCTTCCAGCAGAGCCTCGCCCTTATCGGACAGGATACCATTCTGAATGTCCACGCCGTTGATAAAGTCCATCGAGAGGTCCATCGCCCGTTTCATTTCGCCAAGTTTCATACTCATGTCGTCCTGAATATATTCCATCGACTGATCGAAATAAAACTTCTTGTCGGGATCGCCTTTGAAAATGCTCACCGCCGTTTTGAGCGCGTTCGAACTGTCTTTAACGATTTGATATTCAGTCTCTTTAAGCCGGACTTTAATTTCAGTTTCCTTGATGATGTATTCCGCGCTCTGGTTTACTTTTTCCATAAACGCCAGCACATTTTTCATATTCCGCTGGAGCGGCAGCAGCTTTTCGTTCATCTCCTGCAAACCTGCGCCCTCCATGGTTGCCAGTTGAGCGGTTTCGCGCATACCGGGCTTATCGATCAACGTATTGGCCTTGTTCGCTTCCGCGAACTTCTGCTTGATGGCATCGTTATTCTCGTTGATTTTTTTGTTCAGCTTTACCAACTGTCCGGCCAGTATGTTGATCTGTCCCTGCATTTTTTCGCGTTTCTCCCGCAAATCCTGCACGTAAATTTTCATGATCGCAATTGGATTCAGTTGAATAACCGTACCCGTAATACTGCGCATCATCGACTTGAACAAAAAGAACACCGCCGTACGAACGTCTTTGCTGGTGAACAGAAAAATCAGCACGCCGAGTGCACCCAGCAGTAAGGCCAGTTCGAGAATGTTGGACGTTGCCCGAATCAGAAATTCGACAATTCGGTTAAAGTAAACCAGGCCTAAGCCGGCCATCCCGGCCAGCACAATCATGCCCAGAACACCTTCGGGGCGGTTCCAGAACGACTTTCTTTCGGGTTCCGTACTGCCGCCAAGTTTAGAGAAATCAGGAGTAGCCATTTTTGAGAAGTTATACAGTTAGAGGGTTATAAAACGGTCCGCCGTTGCGGTTGTAAAATGGTTCGCCATTATAGCTATAGAGTCTGATAGTCAGCGTTCATACTTTTTGAACCAAGCTATATAACTCTATAACTATACAACCGCAACGGCGGACCGTTTTATAACTTCATTTTAAATATTGGGTCATTTTGCTGATGTCGGCCTTAATCTGGTTGGTAAAATGCGCAAAAGTCGTTTCGTAGTTTTGCCGATTCTGCGTGATTTTTCCACTTTGATCGCTAATCTCGCCACTAATTGCCGTTAACCGGTTCGTGTTCGCGTCAATCTGCTTCTGAATCTCAACCAATTGTTTTGCCAACGTATCGTTTTCCGTTTCCAGTCGTTTCTGCTCGTTCTGCAAACCGCCCACGCGCTCGGCTAAGGCCGCTTCTACACTCTTGCCAAATCCATCGCGGTCTTTATTCAGCGCTGCAATATAGCCATTCGCCGTATTGGACAGCATACCGGCATCCGTTACGCCACCCAACGCTTTGAAACTTGCCCAGGCTGCCTGATACTGTTTGTCTTCGGGAAGACCGAGGGTAGACAGACTCCGTAGTGTCTCGCGAAACTCGAAATAGTCGGGTCCGGGCGGGTTGTTCTGCGCCAGCACATTGGCAAAATGCTCGGCAAACTTCTGATCCACACTGCCCGGCGGGACCACTGCCTGCGTTATCGGCTGTGTATTTGACGACCCCACAACGGGCGCGTTTGCTGATGGACGAGGAGCGCCCGGGGCCGGTGAGCCAACTGGGGGCGTGCCGGTCGATACGGTTCCTGATACGTCTTCTTCTTTGACGAAAAAACTCAGGATTTTGCGACCAATCGATTTGTCTGGTTCTGGCATAGTTGTCTGTCGGGAGCGCCCCACGCCGGAGCGTGGCAAGCTGTGCGATGAATTACTGAACAATGTTACGAGGTTCCGGTCAATCGCGCAATATGAGTTTTGGCCGAACGGTTGCCGGGCCTGACAAATTGCTGCGGGGCGGGGCGAGTGAACTGGTTTCCGGTTTGTGGTTTCCGGTTTATGGTTGGCTGACGCAAGCACCTCCGGCGTCAGCCAACCGTAAACCAAAAACCTATTTCAACCTGCCCGCCATACGTTCCTTAAATGTTTCTACTTTGGGTTCCGAAACAAGATGAATGTAGAGGTTGTACGAATTCTGACGGTAGTAATTCTGGTGATATCCTTCGGCGGGGAAAAATGCGTTGAACGGC
>JANPJE010000474.1:0-9258 GCA_031425355.1 Spirosoma sp.
CGCATCGGTCGCGAGCCGGTGCTGGCCGCCCGTGATCTGGCCCGTACGTGGTTGGGCGACATCAACTAAATCAGGCAGAAACGGGATAGATCAGCAGTACGTTCAGATACGCCTGTCCACTCATACCGGGCAGGCGTATCCGTCTAATTCCTTCATATATGACGCCAGTTTTTCAATAAAAACCAGCGTGTAAGGCGGTAACTGCTTGCTTCTCAGCGTGGCTGCATACCACGTCCGCAATACCCGTTTCTCCGTAATGGGCACTGCCGCCAGTTGCCCCGATTGCAAATACGGCCTGACCACCCAGTTGGGCAGCACGGCAACGCCTATCCCGGCCTTCACCATCTCCAGAATGGCCTCGGTCAGCGTGATTTTATACACTTTCGGTGGCCGATGATGTTTGAAGAGCATCATAAAATTTGAGCTTTCCTCGTCCGGGATGTTGTACATGATGTAGTTCTGGCTGGCAAATTCGTCTATCTCGACCCATCGCCGACTGGCCCAGGCATGATCGGGGGCGACGATGGCGACAAACTCATCCTGAAAAAGCGGGGTGTAATTGAATTTCGGATTTTCTTCACCTTCTGTGATCGCTACGTCGATTTTATTCTCCAGCAGATAGTGGTCGGCATCGTGCGTAGGGGCCTCTAATTCGACTTTGATATCCACCTTTGGGTACAGTCCCTGAAATTCCCGCAGGAAACCGGCCAGCCAGTGGTAGGACGTATAACATTGCGTACAAAGCCGGACTTCGCCCGCTTCCTTATCGGTCAGGCATCGGACTTTAGCCCGTGTTTCGATCACTTCCAATAAAATTTTCTCGGCTGCCTGCAGTACCACCTCGCCCGCCGGGGTCAGCAGCATATGCTTTTTGTCGCGGATGAAAAGCTGGGTGTTGAAGTAGCTTTCAATTTCTTTTAACTGGTGACTCAGTGCCGACTGGGTCAGAAACAGGCGGTCAGCGGCTTTGGTCAGATTTCCCTGAGCGGCCACTTCCTTTACCATCTGGAGGTGTCTTATTTCCATGATGAATATTATTCATGATTTCGACAAAAATAATTCGTTTTGCTAATATATGCAAACGTATCACCTTTGATGCGGCAATTAATCAACCCCGAAAAGGTGGTAAAACGATGAAAACGAGAGCACAAAAAATCAGGAACGCGTTGCTTATGAGCCTGCTCACGGCAGCATTAGCAGTCAATGCACAAGCCACCGGCACCAAACCCGGCGATCCGGTAACGAAAGGAAATACGTTTGACGTCGGTATGTACATGGGACCTCAATGGAAGATAAATCTACTGCTGGATATTCGTCGGCCCGAGCGACTTAGGATCACGTTGAAGGATAGCCACGACACGGTAGTTTATCAGGAATATGTGCGGAGACAATCTGCCAGCTACTGGCGAAAATTTGATTTTGAACAGTCTGAACCCGGCGTCTATCGATTTGAAATCAGCGACGGTCAAAAAACCATTGTTCGTACGGTCGAGGTAGTGCACATGCCGACTATCGAGTCACAGCGGTACGTTACGTATGGACCGCAAACCAGCCAGTAAACAAGGTAGCAGGAGTTTGTGAAACTCCTGTGTAGAATTACTTATACGTATCAAAAGCCGCTTCATCAGCGGCTTTTTCCGTTTCAGCCGTTTCAGCGTTTCCGCCCGGAAGCCGTACCGATACCTTTGATGCAGTTAAACAACAAATCCCGCAATAGTGCGGAAAACCTCTTTTATGAAACCAACAACATACCTCTCCCCGAACCTCCGCGTTCACAACCCTGTTCCATCCATCGCCATCGCGGCCAGAGGGTTATTTCTGCTACTGATCGGCTGCCTGTTTTTGATGACAGGCTGTAAAAAAGAAACCGAAATTGAACCCGTCGTCGGTACGATAACGGCCAACGCCGGACCAGACCAGTTGGTGCAGGTTGGGCAGACGGTCAATCTCGACGGTTCGGCCTCGACTGACAGCCAGGGTAAGCCACTTTCTTACCAGTGGACGCTCCTGCGTAAACCCGCCAAAAGCATGGTTACACTGACCGATCCGACTTCGTTTAAGCCGACGTTCAAATCCGACGAAGTGGGCGAATACGAACTGGAACTGACGGTGACGAGTGCCAGCGGCAAAAGCAGCGATAAAGTCATCATAGCCGCATCGGCAGCCGAGCCGATTGCCATCAACGCCAGCATCACCGTGAAAACGACCCTCATTGACCGCGTCCTCAACCCCGATCTGCCCGACTACATCGTGACGAAAACCATCGACGTAACGCACGAACTGACCATTAACCCCGGTGTGGTAGTTGCCTTTGAGCGCGATGTACGTATGAATATCAACGACAATGGTGGCTTGCTCATCGCGAAGGGAACTGCCGATAATAAAATCAAGTTTGTGGGTGTGCAGAAAACAAAAGGGTATTGGGTGGGCATTTCGCTTTACTCCGGCAGCAACGCCAACGTACTTGAACACGTCGACATCCTGCACGCCGGAAGTCGTCCGATCTACAGCACCACCAAGTCGGCCCTGTTCATGTCAGGCGGTAGCCGGGGACAGATTGCCTTGAAAAACTGCCTGTTCTCGCAAAATGACGGCTATGGTGTGTACGTCTACGAAGGAGCTATTCTGCGTGAGTTCTCGCAAAACACGTTCTCGAACCACACCGAAGCTGGTATCCTGCTCGATGCCGGGAATGTACCGAAATTAGATGCGGCTTCGGTATTTTCGGGCAGCAACGGACGTAACGTAGTGGAGGTGACTCCATCGACCATAAAAGGCAGTAGTGAGGTAACGTGGGCGGGCTTCGCCGATAAAACGCCATACCAGATCAACGGCGAACTTCCGGTCACGACGGGCTGGAAACTGAATCCGGGTGTTACGCTGGAAATGAATCGTGACGCGGTAATTCGAATCAATACCGATGGGTATCTGATTGCTAAAGGGACGGAAACGGAGCGGGTTGTCTTTACCGGTGCCAACGCGACACCCGCTTTCTGGCGCGGCATTATCTGCTACTCGGCCGACGCGAAAAACGTGCTCGAAAACGCCGATGTGAAAAACGCCGGGAGCATCACGATTGTATCCGGCAAGAGAGCCAACGTCGCTGTCTACGGCAACCGGGCAACCATGACCATCAAAAACACGCGCATCAGCGGCAGTGGCGGGTACGGTGTCTTCGTTAGCTACGGCGCGTCGGTCAATGCTGATCTCACAACCGCCAACGCCTTCGAGGGCAATGCCCAGACGAATGTGCTGATTGAAAAATAATCCGCGCTACGTATCCTGATGCGCAGGTTCCCGGTCAAAATCGTTATGAAACAGCGTTGACCGGGAACCTGCGCGTTTGCTGACTCTACTATCCGGTTTGCCGATGAAGCGCAGACGGTTCAGAGCAGTTTAGCTACTTCGAAGTGCATGCCATCGAGCCGGGTAAAATGACCGCCCCAGTAGAAGCCATGTTTGTTCGCAATGGAAACCAGTTCGCGCACACTCCCGGGCTTATCAACCAGCGCAGGCATAGTGCTGAGCATGTTCTGCGGTACGTTGATATCGAACGCAGTGCCGAATGCATGATTACTCAATACCGTTGTGCTGCCGCGAATAAATCGGGGCACGAACGAACCGGAGTAGCTCAGAACCCGGTCCAGCAGACCTGCCTGTTCCCACTCGGCCCACATTTCTTTGAGTTGCGGAACCGCCGAATGATGAAACGGAATGGTGCCGCTCGCCGATGCTCCTTTTACGCCGGCGAGTTGTGGAATCGTAACCCTTACAATATTATTAGCTTCCCAATCGCCAAGTATTTTGATGTTTTCCGGATTGCCTGACACGGGCGAGGCTTTAAACTCAAATTTGCCAAATAATTTCTGGCGTGCCACTAAGCCGGAAAGTGGTGAAAAATCGGGTTTGGGAGGCCATTTAGGCCCTTCTTTGGACAAGTCGGGGTTTGTCAGCACCGGAAACCCGAGTCGCATGGCTGTCCCGGCTGTTTTATCGCCAACAACGCCATCATCCAGCAAGCCGTGTTTCTTCTGAAAAGCTGCCGTGGCCTGGTGGGTCCGCAGGTCAAACTCGCCATTGGCAGGGCCGGGATCAAACCCCTGGCCGATAAGAAACAATTGCCATCTTTTGACATCAGGACCCCGGCTGTTGAGCTTTAAAAGTTGCATACGATTGGTTGTTAAATGATTGAATATGATGGTGAAGAGGTATTACTGATTGGTGTTTTGTGCTACTGATTTACAGTAAGTTATAGCCTGAATGAGTATATGATAAAGTTAAATCATTATGGTGTTACCCAATCGTTTCGGGTTATTAACCGGTAACTACGTTCGCGTTTATTGCCGGAAATAAAAAAAGCGTTTATCTTAGAACTCGCCAGCGCCGTTCCGTGAGCGTGTTGAGAACGTGGGTGGTCAGTTTCTGTAAAGTCACTATTGTTTGATCCATGAACCCCGAAATCAAGCTGTGAACGTTCTCAACGACAAGCAATTACGTATCATCGGCCCATTCGTTCTGTTTCTGGTGGGTACGCTGTTCTTTCGGCTGAACTGGTACCTTGAACTATCGGTAGACAGGCTGATCCGGTCGGACCTGATCGGTTTGGGGGCGGGGTATATTTGCTGGAATCTGGCTCGTTGGGCGGTGCTTCGGCTGCAAAAACATTACCCCGGCTTAACCAATACCCGTCAACGGCTGTTCAGGATGGCAATGCTGATGCCCATATTGGTGAACGTCGCCTGGTTGATTCGCCAGTTGGCGCACATCGCCTTTAATAACGCGTCGTATATCTCGCAGACGATTCCCAATTATACCTATTCAATTGGCATTCAGATTTTCTACCACTGCATCTATTTTGTCATCTACGAGGGTGGCTACGTACTGCGGGCGTGGCAACAGACGTACGAGCAAAATGAACAACTTAAAAAGAACAAACTCCAGCACCAGCTCGATACGCTGAAGAGCCAGATCAATCCCCATTTCCTGTTTAATAGTCTGAACTCACTGTCGATGCTGATTCACGAAAATCCCCGGCAGGCGGAAGCTTTTGTGGATGAGATCAGCAGTGTGTACCGCTACCTGCTCCGGGCCAACGACCAGGAACTGACCACGCTAAATCGGGAGTTGCAGTTTATTAAATCGTATTTTCAGTTGCTTAAAACCCGGTATGGCGCGGGTGTCGACCTGCGGATTGCCGTCGAAGAGTGGCAGTTGGAGCGTAAAATACCGCCACTGACGCTGCAACTGCTGGTGGAGAACGCCGTGAAGCACAATGTTATTCTGCCCGAAAGTCCGCTGGTGGTTGAGATCGTAACGCGCGGGTCGTCGCTGGTTGTGCAGAATAACCTACAGCGTAAAAACACGGCGGTTCCGTCCAACAAAGTGGGGTTGGCCAATATTGCCACCAAGTACCGCCTGCTGGGCCAGCCCGGTATCGCTATCCGCGAAGACGCCGGGCTGTTTGCCGTTACGCTGCCGCTGCTGGACAGTCAACCCGAAACGAAGGTTATTTCATGAGGCCCCCGCGCGACACCCCGCTTCGTTTACTCGGCCCGGTGGGGCTATACGTGTTCGTAAGTGTGTTTTTCCGGCTCGATTTGTATGTGAAACTCCCGCTGCAAACGCTTCTAACAAATGCTTTTATTGCGATAACGGCCGGTATCATCTGCTGGAATTTGGCCCGATGGGTAGTGCTTTACACTCAGCAACGACACCCCGGCCTGGCTAATACCCGCCAACGGCTGTGGTGGCTGCTGGCGGCTCTGCCGGTGCTGGTCGGCTTTGCCTGGATTCTGCGCCACATAATCCGTTTTCTGATCGACGGTACGTTCAACTATTATACCACGCCTATTGAACTGAGCCGCAACATCGGCATCCAGATTTTCTACCATTTTATTTATTTCGCTTTTTACGAGGGCTGGTATATTCTGCGGCAGTGGCAGCGCGAAACGGTAGAAACCAGCACGCTGGAAAAAATATCGCTGCAAAGCCAGCTTACATCCCTGCAACATCAGGTAAATCCGCATTTTCTGTTCAACAGCCTCAACTCACTATCATCGCTGATCGGCGAAAGTCCGGTTCGGGCCGATGCGTTTCTGGAGGAGCTGACGGCCGTTTTTCGCTATCTGTTGCAAGCCAGCGACCGGCGTTTGGTGCCGCTGCGCGAAGAGGTGGCTTTTATTCATTCCTATTGTCACCTGTTGCAAACCCGCTATCAGGGCGGTTTAGTGCTTGATCTGGCCATTGATACGTCGCATGAATCCCTGCTTGTCGCACCTCTGACCCTCCAGATGCTGGTTGAGAATGCCGTCCGGTACAATGTCATCCTGCCCGAACGACCGCTGCATATCCGCATGTACACAACACCGGATCAGCGGTTGCACGTAGCCAATACGCTCCAGCGCAAAACCATTCGTGTTGAAACTGCCGGTGCCGGACTAACCAACTTAGCGACCCGGTATGAACTGCTGAATCAAGGCGAACTGGTCATCGAGGAGCAGCCGGGTTGGTTTGTCGTAAGCCTGCCATTGGTCAGTAGAGGCCTGTTGGCGGAAGCCGAATAAACGCTGGCCGACGGGTGTTGCTACTTCCCCATCCATTTCTTAAAGTCGGTGGCCCGCTCGCGGCTGACCAGCACCTCATCGTCGGCAGTGGGTTTGAGCGTTAGTTTAAGCTTGTTGTTGAAATAAGGATGAATCTGCTGCACCGAACTAATGTCGACAATGAACTGCCGGTTGGCCCGAAAAAACTGGCTGGGGTCAAGCATCGCTTCGAGTTCGTCGAGGGTGTAATCCACGGAGAATTTCTGATTTGTACGGGTACGAAATAAACTCACGCCATCTTCAGAATGGAAATAAGCGATGTCATTCACTTCGATAGGGACCCATTGCGAGAGGTGCCGAACCAAAAACCGACGCCGGTGCTCGGCGGGGGCTGCCTGCTGGCGGAGTTGCTGCACCAGCGCATCAATGGATACCTGCGGAGCAGACTCGGTGGCGGGGGTGCTGCTTAGCCGCCGGTGTTTCTCCAAACTGGCTTCAAGTTCCTGTCGCTTAATGGGCTTGAGCAAGTAATCGATGCTGTTCACTTTAAACGCACGAAGCGCGTATTCGTCGTACGAAGTCGTAAAGATGACGGGTGCTGTTACGGTCGTTTGCTCGAAAATTTCAAAACTTTGCCCGTCGGCCAGTTCAATATCCATCAAAATCAGGTCCGGGGCAGATGGCTGTCCGGGCGAGTTAGCTTCCAACCAACTGACCGAAGCCCGTACGCTCGCGGCTGTCCCGACGATGTGCAGTGTGGGGTCAACCTCCTGTAACAGCCGGGTCAGTTTACGGACGGCTAATTCTTCGTCTTCAATAATCAGTACGTTCATGGCACGCGAGGAGTTATGCGCTGTAGTTTAGGAATAAAAATACGGTTTTGACCGATTATACACCAGCTATACGGCTCATCAACTGGTAAAAAAGATGGCTGAAACCACCCGAATGCCGAATCAACTGGAATCGGTTTGGGACAAGCTGTTTCGAATGAAAGATGACATCTCTCATCCGGTTCATCACACCGGGGTGACGCTTGAGGAGGTGCTTTTTCCGTTTCGTGGGCTGAAAGCTTGACCTGACAAGCTTAAATTGTCGAATTTTAAGCCATTTTGCCTAACTAAGAGCCATTTGTTCACATGACATTTGCCACCTGGAATCTGCTGTTCACGGGTATGGTAAGTTCCATTTTGCTACTGAACGTAGTGCAATGGATTATTTATCGTGAGCGAATTTATGGTCTGTACACCGTATACATGCTGGCATGGTTGGTGTATTTCAGCCTGCGGGTTGACGAAATTAATAATTACGTATCGGCCAATGTCTGGTACTTTGTGCGGGCCACGGCTCCGATTATGGCCTACGTAGTGTATTTTGATTTTGCCGACGCCCTTATTCAACTTCGAACCCGGCTGCCCGTTCTGTTTCGGCTTTTTCGGTTCGCCAAAATTATCATTTTGGGGTACGTGGTGTTGATGGCGGTGTTATGCTTCGGGGTTGACGAGTGGTACGAAAGCCTGTACAACACGGCCCATACCGGAATGCGGTTGCTCATGGTCGCGCTGGCAACGTACGGAATTGTGCGGATCAGCCAGCTCCGGGATGTGGTGTCACGCTACGTCGCGCTGGGGTCTGGATTGCTGATGATTGGCGGAGTCGCGTCCATGCTAATGACCATGTTCTATGCGTTTACCAAGGCACCTGACCTGTTTCTGTTTGCTCCGCTGACCTATTTAGAGTTCGGAATTATTGCTGAGTTAATCTGTTTCACGCTCGTGCTCGGGTATCGCCAACGCCGGGGAGCCATCAACAGTGCAACTATGGAGCAACGGCTTGCCCGAGAGCGCGAACAGCATCAGCGCGAACAGATTGAAGCCGAGCTGATGACCGAAAAACTCCAGCAGCAGGTATCGGCGGTGCAAATGATGGCGTTGCAGACGCAACTAAACCCGCACTTTCTATTCAACAGTCTCAACTCGCTCTCTTCGCTCATTGCCGACGAACCCGAAAAAGCCGAACGATTTGTAGACGAGATGTCGAGCGTTTACCGGTATCTGCTACGTACCAACGATAATGACCTGACTACATTACAGGCCGAACTTACATTCGTTGACTCGTATTATCACCTGCTAAAAACGCGTTATGGAGCCGGAATTGACTTGACAAAAAACATTGACGAGCCTTTTTTGAACTACAAAATTCCCCCGCTGACGCTGCAACTGTTGCTTGAGAATGCGGTGAAACACAACATCGTCTCCGCCGACCAACCTCTTTCTATCCGGCTTGACACCAGTGCAGACGGTTGGCTAACTGTCAGTAATACACTCCAGCGCAAGCCCCTCAACGGGGTGAATTCAACCCGGAAAGGACTGCTCAATATAATTTCCCGCTATAAGTTGTTAAGTCAGAATATACCCATAGTGACCGAAACTGCTCATTCTTTCACTGTAGGGTTACCATTGATCGGCCCGACGATATAATATCGCCGGGGGGTACTCGCTGCCTGTTTAGTAGGGTAAATTTGCTTACCATTCCACGAATTAGGCGGGTAAATGGCTGATTGAGCGGACTATTTTGTACTTTTTGTAAATTATTTCTGGTTCAGTAAGAAAATTTTAGAAATACATTTGGAAATGAAATTTATTGTGCCGTCCTTCGCCTAAATTTAAAATAAGCAATGCAAACAGGAACTGTAAAATTCTTTAATGAAACCAAAGGG
>JANPJE010000475.1:0-1935 GCA_031425355.1 Spirosoma sp.
CCATTATACCGTAAGTAATTCGTGCCATAATCCAGATTAAAATACCCCACGTAAGCATTGATGGCTGAGCCAGTTGCACGATTCAGAGGCATATCCACGAACGTTGCTACCGACCATAAATTCAGATTTTGATACGTAGTGTCGGTGGTTTCCTTGCGCCACATCGCGTTTTTCTGCTTAATAAATCCAGCCTCAACATTGACGACTTTCTTTTTGCCGAGATACGTTCCGGTCAGGTAGCCGGGGGTTGTATGTGCTTCTTTGTCGAAAAACTGATAGAGCAACAAACCCTCAAACTGCTTCCGATGGCCTTTCTGGGCAAAATTCGCGTTGGGCGACAGGGTGGGCGGAGTAGTGCCGTTAGTCGCAATCGGGAAGGGATCGCTGACGCCGAACCGGTAGTCAATGCGGCCCACCTGACCACGAGCGTAGAGCGTCAGTTTTCGCGCAAACTCGTCGGTCTGGTCAACGGTAGCCTGGGCGAATACGGGTACATCCATCGTCATAATCGAACTGACGCCCGGCTGGCTGAACCGCGACAGTCCGTTGACAATCGTAAGTCCCCCGCCAATTTTCAACCAGTCTTTTCCCCGAAAAACGGTGTACTCACCTACTGCATCGTGAAAAAAAGCAGCAATCTTCCGGTTACTGGGCGTACCGTTTGTATTGTAGGCCGGGAAGCCGTTTAGGAAATTGAAATTGTTCATCCCGAACTGGATGTATAGCAACGTTCGGTCGTTAATTTGACCATACATCTGAATGCGGGTTCGGCGTAAACCAATGTCGGTTGTCTGGTCTTTCGACTCGCCGATGACGGTCGTACCGGGATTACTCTGATTGAGTCGCACCCACGTCTGGTTCAGCAGCGTTACCTTGAAAAAATGCGTTCCAGACTCATTGAGGTCGTATTTCAATTCGTTCTTGTCAGCCGGCGGTTGTGGCTTGGCGAGCGTTGGTTGAGTCCTGACAGCCAGCGTATCGGTGGGATTATTCGAAGGTGATTGAGCCAGAGCTATGCCGGAACTCAGCATGGCCGCAACAATAAGTTTTATAGTCATAATGGATCTATGCTGCCACAAAAATAACACGGGTATAGCCTAACCGTCAACTAAGTTAAAGAAACAAAGCAATTACTTACTTCAGAAAACGTATGGGTACTATCAACCTGTTTGCCAACGTAAATGGTCTGCTTCAACTACGTTTTATCAACATAATTGGCTGTAACTTTGATAGGCTGTTTTCCACGTATAATGGCCCTATTGATTAGCTTTGCTCTTAAATTATGTCCATTCGGGTTCAGAATCTTACTAAAGAATATAATCAGCAACGGGCCGTTGATCAGATTTCACTGACGGTGAAGCCGGGCGAAATTGTTGGTTTTCTCGGCCCCAATGGTGCGGGTAAGTCCACAACGATGAAGATCGCAACGGGTTACCTCCCCCCTACCGATGGTACGGTGGAAGTCAATGGGTTCGACGTCCGAACGCAGCCGATGGACGTGCGTCGGAGCGTCGGCTACCTGCCGGAACACAATCCGCTCTATCTGGATTTATACGTAAAGGAATACCTTCGATTTGCTGGCTCGCTGCACAATTTGCGCGGTTCCGACCTCAACCGACGTATCACCGACATCATTGAGTTAGTGGGCTTGGGCCCTGAGCAGCACAAGCGCATCGGGCAACTGTCCAAAGGCTATCGGCAACGGGTCGGACTGGCACAGGCTCTACTTCATAACCCGCCCGTTTTGATCCTGGACGAACCGACAACGGGCCTCGACCCCAACCAGTTAGGAGAAATCAGGCAGGTCATTCGGGAAGCCGGTCGCGACAAAACTGTGTTGTTTTCCACCCACATTATGCAGGAAGTGGAAGCCATTTGCGACCGTGTGGTAATTATTAATCGGGGAAAAATCGTGGCCGACGGACCATTGAGCCA
>JANPJE010000476.1:0-13468 GCA_031425355.1 Spirosoma sp.
TCCACATTTTTCAGCTCATCGGCCCGCGCCATCATCGCGTTGATGAGCACATGGGGCGTTTGCGCAACGCTGTGAATGAATACGCGGTTACCCGACTGGATGGCGGAAACGGCCTGTTCGGGTGTGGTAATTGGTAGGATCATAAGAAATTTGTACCGAAACGTACTTCGGCTCTTTTAATACAACCGTCGTATGTAGCTAAGTGTTGCCGACATCGGTTGCTGTTTGACTACACCAGATTATGCCTGACTTTTTCACTCGTCAGCATCTGCTGGAACCACCGCCCCGATGCTTTCACGATACGCTGCTGCGTCCGGAAATCGACGTACACCAATCCGAAACGGGGGCGGTAACCTTCGGCCCATTCAAAATTATCTAAGAACGTCCAGGCAAAATAACCCTCGACCGGCAAGCCTTCCTGTTTGGCCCGCAGCACGTTTTTCAGGTAATTCTGGTGGTATTCCGTTCGGGCCGTATCGTTTACGCTGCCGTGTTCAACGGTGTCGTAAAAGGCCGCACCGCTTTCGGTAATGTAGATTTTTTTGACGCCTTCGTACTGACTGAACTGGCTGATAATCCGATACATACTTTCGGGATAAACTTCCCAGCCCATCTCGGTGATGGTTAGCACACTGCGACGGAGGGGCGATACTTCCTTGGCCCAGATATAGGGCATAAAATAGGATTGTTCGACAACGGCCCGGAAATAGTGCTGTAAACCGATGAAGTCGAAATCAAAAGCCAGCCGTTCCATGTCGCCGGGTTTCGCCACTTTTTTAGCAATACCGGCCAGAAACGGAAGCTCTTTGGTTGGGTAGCCCATGCCCAGAGCCGGTTCAATAAACAGCCGGTTCAGCAGGGCGTCTACGCGAGCGGTAGCGGCCTGGTCGCGGGGGGTAAACGGCTCGATGGGCGAACAGGAGAACGTAGTGCCCACCTGTGCATCGGGTATATTCTGCCGTACAATCCGCCCGCCCTCGGCCTGCGCCAGCGCGGTGTGGTGAATAGCGGGCAGCAAATTCCCGAAACTCCGCCGGCCGGGCGCGTGCTGACCCGTAAAATAGCCCAGCGTCGATGATGCCAGCGGTTCGTTCAGAATAAGCCAGTGCTTCACTTTATGGCCAAACGCCTTCGTGCAAACATCTGTATATTCGGCAAACCAACTGACAATGTGACGATTGGGCCAGCCGCCTTTGTTTTCTAAAGCCTGCGGTAAGTCCCAGTGGTAAAGGGTAATCCAGGGGGTAATGCCCAGCGCGAGGCAGTGGTCGATGAGTCGGTCGTAGAATAATAATCCGGCTTCGTTAATGCGGCCAGTGCCATCGGGCAGAATGCGCGACCACGAGATCGAAAACCGGAATGCGGTAAAGCCCAACGCTTTATGAAGCTGTAAATCAGACTCGTAGCGATCGTAGAATTCACAGGCTACGTCGGCATGTTCGCCGGTTTTGATCTTGCCCTTCTGCTTACAAAACGTATCCCAGATGGATGGTCCGCGTCCGTCGCGGTCAACAGCCCCCTCAATCTGGTAGGCAGCGGTGGCCGTTCCCCAAACAAAATCCGGCCCGAAATGGGCGCGTGTGAGGAGTGAGGCTGGCGGTTGTGATTCGGAAATTAAGCTCGGTTTCGACAAAACTAAATCAGTAACGATTTAGTAATAACCGTGAAGAAGCCCGTTGGGTTTAGCCGTAACAAAAGCTTAATATACAGTTCAGACAGGCAGGAAAACCCGAAATGTAGCCCCTTCGCCCGGCTTGCTGTTGGCCGTAATGGTCCCGCCGTGATTCTCGACTACTTTCTGGCAAACGGCCAGTCCGATACCCGTGCCGGGAAACTGGTTTCGGCCATGAAGCCGCTGGAAGACCTGAAAAATCCGGTCTAAGTATTTCTCATCAAACCCAATGCCATTGTCGGCGACGCAGATTTCCCAATAAGCGGCTGTTCGTTTACTCATCAAAACCGATGGACTCCTGGGCAGGTCTTTGGCCGTTACGTGTTGGTGCGTGACTGACACCACCGGAGGTACGTCGGCCTGCCTGAACTTAAGCGCATTGCTGATTAGGTTCTGAAATAGGTGTCGTAACTGCGCTCCGTCGCCTGCAACGGTGGGGAGAGGCCCTACGTACACTTGCGCGCCCGACTCCCGGATAACCACATCAAGATCGTCGAGAACACCGGTAATGAGGTCATTCAGCGGCAGAGACTGGTGGGTTTCCCGCTGCGTAGCGATGCGGGAGAAGGTTAGCAGATCCTTGATGAGTGCCGACATGCGAGCCGCCGATACCTGCATCCGCTGAATCATATTCAGGCCATCGGCCCCAACACTTGGGCCATACTGCGTGGCCAGCATATCGCCGAACGACTGAATTTTGCGCAGGGGTTCCTGAAGGTCATGGCTGGCTACGTAGGCAAATTTCTGGAGATTATCGTTCGAGCGTCTCAGCTCGTCATTCACGGCTTCGAGCGTCACCTGCGCCTGTTTGATGAGCGTAATGTCTAACGTTGAAGCTACTACCGACGACGTATCGAATGGTACCAACCGGACGTCGAGCCACTTTTTGGTGTCGCCTTGTGTGTAACTGAACTCGAACGCCTGCGGCTGCTGCGTCCGGACAACCTCGGCATAGCGGTCGAAAATCCCGTTTGTCTGATCATGAGGGAATAGGTCTGACGCTCGTTTACCCACTATTTGCTCTCTCGACAGGCCGTAGGGTGTTCTACCCAGTACATTGACCTCCCGGACGCGAAAGTCAATCACTTGTGGCGTATCGGATTCGTCGTACACGGCTTCTGAAACAAAGACGGCAGCCGGAATACTGTCCAGGATGCGTTCCAGCGTGTTGGCCTGCTGCTGGCGTTCGATTTCAGCCTGCTTGATGCGGGTAATGTCGATAAAGGTGAAAAGCACACCGTCGGCCTGCTGGGCAAAATGCCCTTCGAACCAGCCGTCAACGCCATCATCGGCATACGGAAATGTCAGTCGCTGAGACTGGCCGGTTTCGGTTACGTCGATGAGTGTACGCCAGAAGTCGGTAGGCCCGGTGCCCGGAAACAGGGTCAGAAGCGTCTGGCTCATGAGTTGCTCCATCGTTCGGCCCGTTACGTCCAGATTGGTAACGTTGGTCAGGCGATAGCGAAAGTCGGTGATGGTGTTTGTTTGCGGATCGCGAATGGCCTCGTACAGGACAATGCCCGTTGGCGAAATGTCCAGTATGGTCTGGAGCAGTTGCTTTTGCTGATAGATTGCCGTAACGTCCATTGTGGTCGTTACCAGTCCACTGCCGTAGCTGACAATAGAAAAATCATACGCCCGGTTGTAGTCCGGATAATCGAACACAACCCGCTGGGTCTGACCGGTGCGGGCCACCTCAATCATAACCGGAAACGCCTGCGAGTCAGGGCTTAACTCCAGCAGGGTTTTTCCGATCAGCCACTTCGGGTCAGCAACAGGAACGATGTGGCGCGGGCTTAGGTCGGCGGCCGTCTGATTGGCCAGCGTAATACGGAAATCGACTACGTCCCCCGCTTCATTACGAATAGGTTCGTGTGAGAAAATAGCGGCTGGCGAACTGTTCAGTACGCCCTCAAGCAATTTTGTCTGCGCCTGCAACTTGTGTTCGGCCTTTTTGGTAGCCGTAATGTCAATGGCAACGACCGTAACGCTATCGTCATAGCAATTGATGGTAATGCAGAACCAGCCGTGCTGTCCCAGCGGGTTAACGTAATCTGTCTCGAATTCGATTTGTTCACCCGTATTGAGCACTTGACTGAACTTCTCAAAATAACTGCCTTCTTCCATTGAGCGCGGAAATGCGTCGCTCATCAGTCGCCCTTCCAGTTGAGTCGATTCGGCCAGGCCCATGATACTGACAACTTTGGTGTTGACGACTGCATACCGGAAATCGACAATGCGCCCGTCTGAATCGCGAACGGCATCGGCAATGAGCATACCGGCGGGCGTTTGGTGGAGAAGTGCCCGGAGCAACCGGTCGGCAGAAGAAGTAGTAGTTACGGACATAAACAGTTGAGCGCAGTTGTCGGGAATTACTGCAATCAGCAAAGCCACTGGACTAAGTAAATATACTCATTGGCCTAAACACCAAAAACGGCCTGCACTAACCAAACGGCGATGTTGCTGTATATTTGCCTAAACACCCGGACTGGTTTGCTTATGCCCCTTATTTCAAAGAAAAAGCTTGTTTATTCGATTGGCAGCCAACTGCGGGAGTACCTGACGCAGTACAGCCGGGAGCACCTGCTACCTATCCAGTACGCTGATTTGCTACGTTACGATAACTCGGTTTCTCTCTTCGATAAACGCGACCGCGATACGTTGTGGGAGACGGTTTTCTACCCCGCTTCTGAAGCCGACGATATTTTGCTGGCCCTTAAAACGATTTATGCCATTCTGAAAGCTGACGGCGATATGTCCGTAACGGGGCACCTCGCCATCGACCGGGTCGATTTATGTTCTTATGGCAATACGATGCCGTTTCGGGTTCGGGTGAGGAATCTGGTCAACGATAACTTCGATTATTTTTATATCAAAAACGCCGATGCTTCGCGGATCTATGGCCTTGAATTAGAGCATATTCTCTCGCCAAATCGCATCAGTTACCTGACCAGCGGGCAAACCCTGATTGAGGAGCATATTGCGGGTATTCCGGGCGATATGTTTTTCGAGCAGCAGATGCAGGACCCCGACCGAAACCCTGTCCGGTTGTGTAAAGAGTTTGTGAAATTTAACGAGCGGTGTTTTATCCGGTTGCTGGGCGATATGCATTCCAGCAATTTTGTGGTCGATATCACGCCCGATTTCGATGAGGTCTACTACCGGATTCGGGCGATTGACTTCGACCAGCAGTCGTATGAAGGACGAAAATCGGTGTATATGCCGCAGTATTACCGTCAGAACAAGCCCATCATCGACCTCGGCAGCGTATGCCTGACGCCCGAAAGTGTACGCCAGTACCAGATTGAAGAACGTTCCTTAGTGGCCGGACGGCTGCGGGTCGAGCAAATACGGATTCATGGGTTGATGGGGGCCATGCGGGCGGATCAGATTGCGCCCGTGGCGAACGTTGAGCAGCTCCGCGCGGCCCTGAACCGCCATTACCATACGCAAAGCTTCAACGACTGCCGCACCATGGGCGACATCGTCTGGCGGAGTTTAGAAGTAGTCTCGGCTCATTAAAAAAAAGGTCAGGAATGGTCAGGTATGGTCAAAGGTGGTCAGTAATTGCCTGACGATTTCTTGACTATACCTGACCACGCCTAACCTCTTCCTGACCACCTACTTACCCGCGACGACCATAAGGCGCGGGGCGGTTGTTGTAGCGGTTTGGTTGCTGGGCCGCAAACAGGCGGTCGCGTTGCGACGACGTAAGGACGGCTAACATATCCTGCCGCTTCCGAAGTTTAGCCTGACGATAGCCATCCGGGGTCATTCGTGATGTCGACATCAGCCGGTCGTAATTATCTTCAATTTTGTGCAGTTGCTTCTCCTGACGGCGCGACAGGCCGACGAGTGCGTCGATACGGTCAATTTTCAGTTCTTCCCGTACTTCTTCGCGCTCGTATCTGGAGCCACCGTATTGGGGTGCGCGATTGTCGAACGGTCTCGAATACACACCCTGAGCGAAGGTTGCACCAGTTGCTAAGGTGAAAAGAGTAAGGGCAGCTACGATTGTCTTTTTCATGATCGGTTGTTGTTTTTATGTGTTACTGATCGTTAGAGAAAAAGACCGGGCTTGCGTTTAATGCAGACATAGAGGCATCTGGCCGAATGCCCGTTTTCATTCATCAAAACGAGAAAAACTGGTTCTGAATGGGCGTAAATTGATGGTCAGGAGTGTTAAAAGGTAGTCAGAAATTGACAGGCAATCGCTGACCAGTACCTGACTACACTCGACTATCTTTGACTACTACATGACCACTCCTTTCTGCCCGGCGGGCCATTCCCTGAGCGATGATGCTGGCAACAATCAATTGCAGGGCGTGGTAGAGCATGATAGGCAGCAGAACAACCCCCGCAATGCTGCCCGGAAACAGTACGTTCGCCATCACGCTCCCTTGCACCAGCGACTTTTTGGAACCGCAGAATAAAGCCGTTATGCGGTCCGGAGGATTAAACTTCAGCAGTCGGCTGAGGAGATGGACGAGGCCGAAAATAAGAAAAAACAGGACCAGCATAAGGGCAGCCAATACCGCCAAATCACTTACCGAATAGCTGGCAAATAAATTGCGCGAAAATGATTCGCAGAAGGATGTATAAACGATGAGCAAAATGGTGAACTGGTCGAAATAGCGTAGAGAAACTTTGTGCCGTTCGGCAAACCAGCCCAGCCGTTTATTCAACAGAAGCCCCAGCAGCACCGGCACGATAACCTGAATGGTAAGCTTGCCAATTACCCCGCCCAAATCGTACCCGCCCGTAGTGTCTGCCAGTAAGAAACTCATCCAGAGTGGCGTAATGAACACCCCGATCAAACTGGAAATACTGGCATTGAAAATAGCCGCCGGCATATTACCCCCTGCAATGGAAACCATCACGACCGACGATGAGACCGTGGACGGCAGCGCGGCAACATAGAAAATTCCCAGCCACAGCAATGTCGTGTCGGGCGTGATAAACAGCGAACGGGCGGCCAGCACCACCGCCGGAAACACGACGAACGTAGTCAGATGAATCACTACGTGGAGTTTATAATTTCGCAAACCGGCTTTGAGTTGCTCGAAATTCAGGCGCAGTCCGTAAAAGAAAAAGATCAGCGAAACGCCATACGTTGCCAGCGACGATAATGACAGCGGCCCTTCCTGAATGCCGGGACCGGGCCAGAGTCTGGCTACACCAATCATGCCCAATAGAGCCAAAATGAACCAGTCAAGCCCGACGCGGGCCAGCAGAGAACCAAAAGACGCTTTCGCCATAGAAAGGGTAACCGGCTTCGGGCGGCTTTCGTTTGGTTTCGGCGGCTTTTAGCGGTGTAACGGTTTTTGGATCAACTGACGTAATGCCGAAACGTGGGCCAGCAGCACAATCGGAACGACAACGGATGGCAACCAGACAAATGGGAAATACAGGATCGCTACGTTGGGCTGGTCAAAGGCGATCTGCTGAAACGGTGAGGGCACCGCAAGGGCGGCTGTCGATACGATATTGACCAACAATCCTAAACAGACCAAATTCCAGGCAATCAGTACGTTACGGGATAGCTGGCTTCTGGTAAACCCAAAGTAATAGATGATTGGAGCCGTAAGGCCGGATAGAATATCGACGTTTCGACCCTCGAATGTCATCGCCTGCGGCACGGCACCACTCAGGAAAAGCCCATACAATACCACCTCAACCGGAATCCGTATCGTGTGCAGAAGGGTAAGCCGGTCAAGACTAATTCCATCGATAAACCGGCGTCCCTGACGCGTTGATAACAGCGCAATCAGCAGTAGGAGGGGCGGAACCACCAATACCGGAAAGCGCGGAGGAAAGGTGTTTGTGTTCTGATAATAACCCGATAATCCAAGTGCCATTTGCAGGATGAGCCAGCCGGTCAGCACGGCCAGCGTAGTGCCGGACCAACGGGTGGCCCGATAGAAAAGCCAGACAGTCAGCAGCGCTGTCAAGCCGAATAACAAGTTGATATACAGGGGCAAATGGGGAATCATTCTGATGGGTGTTTAAGATGCCGATAACTGTTCTGACGAACATAATTTACGGATTTCTATCAAACCTCGGAGAGAACGTGATCTACTTTATAAGGTGTATGTTTATGATTTTAATTTTATGTGTCTTATTGATTAATAAATTGACGAAAATATGACAATCTGGTATCATTATTGCTCTATTTGTAGTAGCTAACACACTCATCTTCATTTGTAAAGGCGATCATGAATATACAGATACTACGAAACATCGTGGTTGGCTTAGTGCTGCTATCCGGTTCAATCCGTTCTCAATCCGTACTGGCTCAGCTTAAAATTACCCATCCGGTTAACCGGATGGTCATCCAGCGAAACAGCACTAATCAGGCAACCGTGCAGATTGCCGGAAGTTACAACCAGGTTTTAGATGCTGTGGAAGCGAGGGCTGTGGTTCGGGTGGCCGGGCAGGGCACGACTACGGCCTGGTCCACGATTCAGACGAACCCCACCAATGGGCAGTTTACCGGAAGTATCAACGTAACGGGCGGGTGGTATAAAATTCAGGTGCGCGGACGAACCGGCGGCACAATTGTCGCGTCCGATTCCGTCACTCGGTTTGGGGTTGGCGAGGTTTTTGCCATCATTGGCCACTCCAACGCCCAGGGGTCGGGCTGCTGGATCGACGGTGTCGATCAGTGTTACACGGGTCCCGGTGCTGCCGATGATCGGGTGTCGGTGGTGGCTCTCAACCAAAACAGCGCGCCGTTTCAGCAATACCTTAACACAGCCGATACGCATTACCTGCCCGGTCTGGCCTTCAGTCAGCTACTACAATACAGCGGCAGTTCACCGTTTGCGCAGGATGCCGGGATATGGGGTCCTATGGGCGACCAGTTGGTGCAGCGAATCAACGTGCCCGTGCTGCTCTATAACGCCGGATTTGGCGGAACGACCATACAGATGAACTACTGGGCGGCTTACGATATTCCCTTTCAGCATGGGTTTTGTCGATATGATTTGCGGATGCCGTACGCCAACCTGCGCAACCTGATGAACCTCTACATTCCCACAACGGGCATCCGGGCGGTGTTGATTCAACACGGTGAAAATGACCGAAATAACCCAACCGATTCAACGTATAAATATTATACGAAAGTCATCGATAAAGTGCGGACGGAGTTCAATAAACCCAATCTGGGATTCATTGTCGCTATATCGTCGTTCGTGGGTGTGCGCCACGATAACGTACGGTCGGCGCAGTCGCAGGTTATCAACCGGGCAAATTACAATGCGTTTCGTGGTCCCGATCTGGACTCGATCACTACGACCGCCGACCGCCCTGATGGATTGCATTTTTCCCCGGCAGGCCAGGCCAACGCGGGCAACCGGTGGGCAGCGGCCATTAACAACGTCTGGTCGTCGATAACGTCCTACGCGGCAGAAACGGAGCCAGCCGCCATAGTAGCCTGTGGGGGCTCAAATCAACTTACCGTCTCGCAACCTACTGGTTATCAGTACGATTGGACTACGGGGAGTACGGCCCAAAGCCTGACCGTTGGGGCGGGAACCTATGCAGCCCGCCTGAAAAATCCACAAAATAAGATCTATTTTCCACCAGGCGTGGTTGTGCCGTCCGACATACAGCCCGCGTCACCCACTATCCTGACCGACAATGCTACGTGGAATATCTGCCGGAGTACGGGCCTGACACTCACGTCGTCATACGCTGGCTTGAACAACTGGAATACGGGCGTTACGTCGTCGTCGATTGTGGCAAATACACCGGGTGTGTATACTGTTCAGGCGCAGAATCCGGTATATGGTTGTCTGTCGGGTGTTGTTTCGCAAACGATTGGCCGGGCAGCGGTCGATATTGGCGTACGAATGCAAACGTCCCGGCGCGTGGTGGCGGTTAACGACACGGTAAGTTTTCGGTTGATGGTACAGAACAAAAGTGGGTGCGATGCCGGAAGCCTGACGGTGCGAAACCGTCTTCCGCCCAACGTAACGATTGTTTCAACCGGCAACTCGATGACCGTTGCCAATAACATAGTGAGTACTACTATATCGGGTTTAGCGGCCGGACAAACGAACAGCCAGCCGTACGTGGCCCGTCTGACGGCGGTTGGCAACTATCGGGCCACCGCCGAACTAACGGCATCGGTAAACACCGACCTGAATGCAACCCCCAATAACGGCACGGGAAATGGCGAAGACGACGAAGCGTTTGTCGACCTACGAACCCCCGGATCCTCATCGGCAATGCACGAATCCCCGAATCCCGATCAGGCCGTTTTGCCGATGGTGCAGTTAAGTCAGCCAGCACCCGACGCGGCAAAAGCTGACTTAAGTATTCAGATGCAGGTTAGTAATCAGGTTGTTGCGGTCAATCAGCTTGTCGATATTGCGTTAATTGTGAGCAACCGGGGCGGGTTAACGGCTACGAATACCGTAGTTCGCCATCTACTGCCCGCCGGTATGCAATTTAACAGTTCGGTTTCCGGAATGAGCGCGGCCGGCGCGACCGTCAGCGGTGCTATTGGTGAGATAGTGGCTGGTCAATCGGTCAGTATTACGTTCAAGGCAAAAATAACGACTGCCGGGGTGTTCGCGAATCAGGCTCAGATTATGAGTGTCGATCAGGCGGATTCCGATTCAGCACCGAACAATGGCTACGCGAATGGCGAGGATGATCAGGCAAGCGTGACCATAAGAACAACCAACCAATAGCTCCGCCGAATTATAAAGTGTCTGTCTGTTACTATAAACACGTATTGCGTCACGCCTTTTCACTACATTGACTACCCAATCATTGCCTGATTTATTCGGCAGTTATGTGAACGAATACCATCGGTTGTATTCATTCACACAAGAAATTCTAAAAGACATGAAAAAGCTCCTTGTTAGTTTCTTAATCGGCCTCGTTCTGGCTTCATGCGGTCAGGCACAACCCCGCGAAATGCCCCAGCCGCAAGTACCAACCGGCTATTTGTATAAAGTGACAGCGGCTATTCCCGGTAAGCTCGTGTATGTGTGCGGGCAACGTCCGTTCAACACTAATGGTGAGTTGGTGGGGCCGGGTAATTTGGGCGCGCAGGTCCGGCAGGTGTTTGACAATCTGCGAATCGCACTGCAAACCGTCGATATGACATTAGGCAACGTAACGCAGGTAACGTACTCGGTTAAAGAAACATCAGGCATTGTTGATTCGAGCAGAATACAGACACTGAATACCCTTTCGGCAACCTACTTTGCCAAAGTTCCCGGTATTGTCGAAATGAAAGGCGTACCCCTGATTGTCCGGGACGACGTACTGATTGAGATTGAGGTAATTGCCGTGAAATGATTAAGTAATCACGCAGAATCAACAACGGGCTGACGGGTTGTTGAGGTGAAGTCAATACTTGCCTACGGTCGCCTTAAATTTGCCATCCTTAAAGTAAACGTGTTTATTCTCTGGCGTAAATAAGGACAGTTCAAAGGTTCCTTCTACAATATTGGTCACCGGATCAAATGCCGTGATACGAACCCGGTTACTGTACTTTGACAGATACGTATCAACAATAGCGTCCCCGCCCAACAGTCGATCATAACGGGTTCCCGATGATGTCGTAGCACAGCACGTATCTAAATCTTTTGTTTCATACCACCCAACAGCCAACGGGATATTGTCAATGCTAAGCAATTGGGTGGGAACGCACTTGACTGTGCAGCCAGTTACCTGATTTTTCACAGTCGCTGCTTGATCGTAAGGCAAATCAGTGACAACATTCAAAGAAAAACGGTTGGCCGTGCAGGGTTTGTCGGGTGCTTCCCGAACCATAGTGGCGTTAGCTGTTCCAAACCACGGTTTGTAATCAAGCAGGGCGGTGGCGTTATAGTAGGTATACCGTCTTGCTGGTTGATTCATGGGTATTCGGCGAAAAGCATAAGCGATGCCATCACCCATCGCATCACTAATAATTAGTTTTTGGTCGCACACACGTACAGTACCTCCCAATGATTTTTGACTAAATCCAAAATTAAAGAAGGGCTTCCCCGGCTCGTTGATTTTAAACCGGATCGTCCTCCAACGCCGGGTCATCGTAAGTTCAAAATGAGCCGACCACACGCCGTTTTCGTAAATTTCACCCTGACTCAGTTGGTTGAGCACCATCTCGGTGGCGCGGGCAGGTGGATGATTCGGCCCCCAGCCGCCCGAGACTTCCAGTAATTCCCAGCGGCCAGCCATCAACCGGGCTATTGAATCAACGGATGATTCAAGCAACGAGGAGTCTTTGGTTGCTACGTACGCCAGCGGAGGACATAAATCCCAGATAGCCTTTTGGGTTAAAACGCCCGCTTGGCCCCAGCTAAAATTGGCTAACACCAGTAGCATCAATAGCACTGCCAGTTGCCTGCGCATACAAGATTAGGTTTGTTTTACAGGGTATTAACGACAGACGTAGTGAATACTTTTTTAGTTGAGAGAAGATTTTAATCAAGACTTTACATATTCCGGCGATATTGACCGCCAACGGCGTAGAGTGCGTTGGATAACTGCCCCAGCGAACACACTTTGGTGGCTTCCATCAAACTCTCGAACACATTGCCGTTGGCTAATGCCGTAGCCTGTAGATTCGCCAGCGCAAGTTCGGCTTCGGCGCGGTTGCGCTCCTGAAACGCCCGGCATGAGTCAACCGCGTACCGTTTTTCGTCGTCGGTGGAGCGGATCACCTCAGACGGGATTACCGTGGGCGAACCGGCCGGGTCCAGAAACGTATTGACGCCAATGATCGGCAAATCGCCGTTGTGTTTCAGCGTTTCGTAGTACATCGACTCTTCCTGAATCTTGCTGCGCTGGTACATGCGCTCCATCGCACCAAGCACACCCCCACGCTCGTTAATCGCCAGAAACTCCTGATAGACAGCTTCCTCGACCAAATCCGTTAACTCCTCAACCACAAACGCGCCCTGCAACGGATTCTCGTTTTTTGCCAGCCCAAATTCCCGGTTGATAACCAACTGAATCGCCATCGCCCGCCGGACGGATTCTTCAGTCGGGGTTGTGATGGCTTCGTCATAGGCGTTGGTGTGCAGCGAGTTACAGTTGTCGTAAACCGCCAGCAGGGCCTGTAGCGTAGTACGTATATCGTTGAACCCAATCTCCTGCGCGTGCAAACTCCGCCCCGACGTTTGAATATGGTACTTAAGTTTCTGCGAGCGGTCGCTGGCCTTATAGGTATTCCGCATCGCCTTCGCCCAGATCCGACGCGCCACCCGACCCAGCACGGTATATTCCGGGTCCATGCCGTTCGAGAAAAAGAACGACAGATTGGGCGCGAAATCATCTATGCTCATGCCCCGGCTCAGGTAATATTCTACGAACGTAAAGCCGTTGGAGAGCGTAAAGGCCAGTTGCGAAATCGGATTGGCTCCGGCTTCAGCAATATGGTAACCCGAAATCGAAACAGAGTAAAAATTCTGTATCCGGTTGTCGGTGAAATACTGCTGAATATCGCCCATCATTTTGAGGGCAAATTCGGTCGAGAAAATGCACGTATTCTGCGCCTGGTCTTCTTTCAGAATATCGGCCTGCACCGTGCCGCGCACTTTACGCAACGTATCGGCTTTAATCTGTTCATACACCTCGCGTGGCAGCACCTTGTCGCCCGTTGTGTCGAGCAGCATCAAGCCCAGCCCGTCGCTGCCGTCGGGGAGGGGGCCGTTGTAAGAAGAAGGAGGAGAGGAGGAAAGGGAGGAGGGGGAAGAAAAGGAACTCGTCTCTCCATTTTCTTTCTTCTCCCTGTCTTTCTCCTCTCCTCCTTTTCTCCTTTCCTTCAACCAT
>JANPJE010000477.1:0-2094 GCA_031425355.1 Spirosoma sp.
TGCGCGGTGGGTGCCGGGGTCCATAATCCAGGGCATTCCGGGCGCGTCGGGCTTCAGCGGCAGGCCGGTACTCTCGGCGGTGGCGTAAGGAATGTAAACGACGTAACGCAGGTAACCGTCTTTCACCTCACCGGTTGCGACATTGTAGTTTTCGTCTTTGGCTGTGTACGAGAACAGCGTTGACGGATGGCCGGGCATCATCAACTTTTTGTCCTTCACTTCCTGTTCGCGGGTTGCCAGAATTTCGGCTGGCTTTTTACCGTTCTGTTTTAGTATCCGGCCACGCTCCATAAATGGGTCCAGATCGCGGTGGTAGCAGGACACATTCAAGCCTTTCTGGGCCGGATCGTCGGCCAGACAAACCAGTTCGTTCGTACCTTTTCGCAATACAACAAACTCACTTTTAGGCGAATAACCATAAACGGTCGCGCCATCACGCTTGTCGGCGGGAGCGGCCAGAACAGCGGCTTTAATCTGCACATCGGGCGACGGTACGCCGGGGGTCTGCGCCTGTGCTGTTGCCGTTAGTGCATAGAGAGCAATAAAAGTAGTAATGATTTTCATGGTCAATAAAGGGTTTAGAAATGGTGATATTGGACTGAGAATCAACAAACTCGAACGAGATAGTCAACTGCTTCTTCGTTTAACAACTGGAAAAATCGCAGGAAGTACTCGTGCATTGGTTTCGAATCGTAGTTGGTGGTGATATTCTGCCAGCAATGTTACCGCTGCCAACCGTTCGGAATCCGTGCGAAATAGCCATGCGCAAGCCGTTTCCCGATTGACTTCTGACCACGATCTATGTTTTCGGACTGACATATTCATTGGCTCATAACGATTAAGATTCATCACCAAAGATAAACAATCCCTACTGATACCCCCGCGCCTGCAAACCAAACAGTTCGGCGGAGCAATCGTCTTCTCAAAAGCTGGGTATTTAACCGGGCTTTTTCTATATTCGCAAAAAGAGGCTGTCATGACAACAGAAATCCCCAAAAATGCTACGCCGGAAGAAATAAAGGCCTTGTTAGTCAGGAAGAGACCAGCTAAAAAAAGCCTGCGGGAATTCGTAGGCAAACTACAGCGGGGATTTGATGGATTGACTTACCAAAAAGAGGCCCGTGATGAATGGAATTGACTTTCTGGCGGATACTAACTTCTTGATTTACTTGCTGGAGGGCCGCCCGGAAGCGGCCCTTTTTGCGGATTATTCATTCGCCGTATCATTTGTCACTGAAATCGAACTGCTTGGACGCGTGGGCTTACCGGAAGTCGATGCAAACTTTATCCGCAATCTTCTTGATAACTGCGTAATTATTGACTTATTGCCTATCGTTAAAGAGAAGGCTATTAAATTAAAACAGTCACGAAAAATAAAACTTCCTGACGCTTTGATAGCCGCTACAGCTCAGCATTTTAATTTAACGCTTCTAACCGCAGACATTGGGTTTCGTAATATCCCCAAACTGGACATATTCCTACTGACACTCAGCGAATGATCTTTCTTACTGATACCCCCGCGCCTGCAACCCAAACAGTTCAGCATAGCGACCGTCTTTTTCCAGCAATTCGTAATGACTGCCAATTTCGAGCAACGTACCGTTTTCCAGAACCAGAATTCGGTCAGCCATGCGAACGGTGCTAAACCGGTGCGAGATAATCACGGATGATTTACCGTCCGTCAACTGCCCGAATCGCTGAAAAACTTCATACTCGGCGCGTGCATCGAGAGCAGCAGTAGGTTCGTCGAGAATGATGAGTTGGGCATCGCGCATGTACGCCCGACCCAGTGCGACTTTCTGCCATTCGCCCCCCGATAGTTCGACGCCTTTGCCAAACGAGCGACCCAACTGCTGATCGTAGCCACCCGCCAGTTTAGCGATTACCGTATCGGCCAAGCTCCGCTGTGCCGACGTTTCGATACGTGCCTGATTCGTTCGTTCGTCAATATCGCCAACGGCAATGTTCACGCCCGCCGACATTTTGAAGCGCGTGTAATCCTGAAAAATGACGCCGATGTTGCGCCGAAGTTCGGCCAGATCGTACTCGCGAAGGTCGTAGCCATCAAGTAGAATTCGCCCCTCAGCGGGGTCG
>JANPJE010000478.1:0-1843 GCA_031425355.1 Spirosoma sp.
GTGTTCGATGGCTGAGGCAGTTTCCCGGAGAAAGGTTTTCCGCCCGTCACGCGTGTTTCGGTCCAGACGTATTTTTTCATAGCATCGGACGGTTGCACCCACGGCCCGCCCGTTACGCTCCAGCCCGGCGACCCGGCAATGGCCATTTCGAGTTGCAGTTTTTGGGCCAAATCAGTCGTGTGCTTAAACGCATCTTTCCATTCGGGAGTCATAAACACCAGCTTTTTTGGCGTTACGTTGGGCGTAAACAGGCTGGCATCAAAGTTCTGAAAGCCCCCAATGCCGACCCGCTTCATCCATTCGAGGTCTTTGGTAATGCCTTCTTTTGTGATGTTGCCGTTCATCCAATGCCACCAAACGCGTGGTTTGGCTGCATTGGGCGGGGTCTGAAAATTTTGTTGCAGGGTAGTCTGCGCCCGGCTACCGGATGTGCCGATGGTAAACAGGGCGACGCCAATAAATAGGATACGAGGGTATAAGTTCATCGGGTTTCGGGAAAAGCTATGTTGTCTTTTGAACTTGCTTACAGGCCTTTATGGGTCCGAATTAGTTTCTGGTACTCGTAGAAACTTTGTTTCGGAGTACGCTCCTGCGTGGCAAAATCAACGTATATCAACCCAAGCCGTTTTGTGTAGCCAGCTACCCATTCAAAATTATCCCAACCGCTCCAGACCACGTAGCCGTTCAAATTCGCGCCTTCCTTGCGGGCTTTCAATACCTAATCAATATGCCGTTTGATATAATCGGCACGGAGCAGATCGTTTATTTTACCATCGATTTTTGCGTAGGCAGGAGCAACCGGGCGGGATTGCGCGACCCCAACGCTGAACAGCCACACAGCAACGAGGACAAAAAGTTGACCGAGTTTCTGAAGATGGGCCAGTCGGTTGTAAGGACGAAGCTGCATTCGGTTGAGGAGTTTAATACGGTACAAAAGTACCCCTCCGATGAATGCAACTTTTTATCAGAATCAGGCAATGGATAGTCAGAATCAATCAGCGTCCCGATATTCTTTCGGCGTTATGCCCATCTTCGTTCTAAAAAAACGACCAAAATTGCTGGGGTCCTGTTTCCCGATTTGATAAGCAATTTCGCTAATACTCAGATCCGTCTGGGCCAGCAGTACTTTGGCTTCCAGCAGGATCATCTCATCCAATAAATCCCGTGCTGATTGGCCGGTGGCTATTTTCACGCATTTATTCAAATGATTCGGCGAGATGTGGAGCAATTCGGCGTATTCGGCCACCTGGTGTTTCTTATAGATAAACTCGCTGAGCGCATTCTTATATAATTGCGTAAAGCGTAAGGCGGCATTATCGGTACGGTCTGTGGCCGTATTCTCGCCAAACTGGAACGTTCTTTTCAACTCGGTGAACAGCGCGAGCAGATATATTCTGAATAGATCAACGGAGTCCGACCGTTTTTTTGTGTATTCGGTATACAGCCTGTTGACTAAGGGCAGAATCTGCGTAAGCAATTCATTATCAACGGAAACCAACGGATGCCCCAGGAACTGGAGGAAGGGAAATTCCTGTTCAAGATCCTGTTTTTGCCAGCGTTTGGTTAGCAAGTTGGTGTCGAAGTGGCAGTAGTAGCCGTGGATATCCTCACTCATCCATTCGTCGAAGCTAATTTGATGGGCAGGCAGAAAAAAGAATGTATTCGCCGGAACTTCATAGCGCGTCAGTCCCTTCTGACGAATCATTCTGCCGTGCGTAATCAGGATAAAATCAATGACGGTTTTTCGGTGCGGAGGCATGGGAAATTTCATCACCTGACGCACATCTTCGAGCCGATTGATATGAAATGTATTGTAGAAGGGACCCTGCATCGACTGCCAGCC
>JANPJE010000479.1:0-3008 GCA_031425355.1 Spirosoma sp.
TTTGCCGATCACGCCCGAAAAATCGGGTTTAAGTTCGACGCCATACACCCAGCTTTCTTCAATCTCATTGAACCACCCGTTTTTGCGGGCTAAATCGGCTACTTCGCTTTTGACCGGGTGTTTGTAGCAGCAACGCGAAAAATACAAATAGGCCTTCCCGTTGGTATCAAAAAACACATTGGCGTCAATGATCGGATAGCCGGGATCAAAAACCGGTTTGTTGGCCAGATCAATAAACGGTCCTGTAGGCTTGTCGGCCACGGCCACGCCAATCCGGAAATTTTCCACTTCCTTCGTTGGGTTTACCTTCCATTGTGCGCTGTAGAACAGGTAATATTTTCCCTTTACGGCATACACTTCGGGTGCCCAGTAGGCACCGTCCCAATTCGTTTTCGGGTCGCTCCAACCATTTTTGTTGTTGTGAAAATATACCTGTCCTTCCGCCTTCCAGTTCACCATATCTTTCGATGAATACGCCGAAAATCCCTTATCCGTTCCCCCGCCCGTGCCGTACAGGTAGTATGTACCCTGGGTATTGAGAATATACGGATCACCGAATTGTACCGGCAGGGGATTGGCATACGTAGCGTTGGCCGGGGCAATACGCTTAGTCGTTTGGGCCACCGACCGGCTTAAAAACAGGGTAACGAAAACCAAAAACAGCAGGGGAAATTTTTTCATAATGACGATCTTTTTAAAACTCCAGCCGTTAACCAAACGCCTTTGGGAAGGCTCGTCTGACTGAAAAGGCGTGAGTAATCTGTTAGCGGATAAATAGGTTATTTTTTCAGTAAAGAACGTATGTTACTACGTAAAGTGGACAGTGGTTAAATCCTCCTCTGCTCCCCTCCTTGAGTTCCATTAAACCTCCGATTCGGACCAGCATCCACCATGTTAATCACGGTTCCAATCAATAATTTGCCTGCGCAGGAGCGTTTGCGGCTCAGGAAAACGCCACTGTTCGTAAATATTCGGCCACCAGCAAACCGCAGTACGTACCGATGGCGTTGCCTAACGCGCCCGCCAGAATACCCGGCAAATGCAGATCGGGCCGGTTCAGGCTTTTACTAAGTGCCAGACACGAGGCCGACCCGCCGATATTAGCCTGCGAGGCCATGCCCAGTACGTCCCAGTCCTGCTTGAGCAAACCGCCAATGCCGAACTGAAATAACGCGTGAATGGGCACGGATATACTGACAAAAGTGAGCATAGTCAGGGCCAGTTGCGCATCGTTGAACAACGCAGCCAGATCACAATAAGCACCAATGACGGCTAAAAACAGGTAGATACAGAAAATACCAACCACGCGCATTCCCCGTAATCGCTGTATGCCCGGTAATTGTGCCAGTAGCAGCGCCAGCGTTGTGATCACCAGAATTTTGGGGATACCCGGTATGAAATCAGCGACGAGTTGAGCGCCGTATAAGGCCAGAACGCCCAATCCAATCAATATGGCCAGATCCTGTGGATTGACCGGCTCAAGATCATTGATCTGCTCATTGGCTTCCTGTTCAAACCGGCGTGTCTCTTCGGCATTCAGCGAAGTGGACAGTCGGCGGGGGATATAGCGGTTCAGCAAGGGAGGCAACAGCAACGTAACAACCATCCACAGGGCGGTAACGATATTGTCGGTAGCGATGGCAGCCGCGTACACATTGCCGGCTTTGTTGACGCCGTAGTGCAGGGCAATGGCGTTCAGATTGCTGCTTCCGCCGGTGTGCGTACCCGCAAACATACCCCCTACAGCGTAGAAAAGAGGACCGAACCCTTCTGGTCCACCAACCACCCGCATCGCCACAACAACGCCGACCATCGTACCCACGGCCCCGATCAAAAAGTTAATGACCATGGGAGCACCCGCCCGCTTCAGCCCCTTCAGATTCACCGTCAGCAGGAGGTAGAAAATAGAAATGGGGGCCAGATACGTAAAAATACCGTCGTATAGCGGAGGAGCATTCGTTGAGGCTGGAATCAGGCCCAGATTGGCCGTAATGGCGGTGAGAATTATGACGATCAGGGACGTTCCCAGTGACCTGAAATAAGGGCGTTTGGCGAGTTGTTCGGCAATAATAATATTGAGCATTAATAAGGCCAGAATAGCCAGTGGGTCCTGTAATAAGGCCATAAACGAGATCGGGTTACCAGGCAATATAGCTGATTATGACCGGAGACAGACAACTTATTTTCGCCGACGCAGTTCGGGTTGAAGCAGCAAGGCCGGTTCGATAAAAAATTGTTTTTCCACTATTGGTTTTCAGGACGGTATCTTTCCCATTCGACGGGCTTTCATAGCTGTCTGTACCGTTTATTTTGGGCAACAGATAGCCTGTTGTTCGATGCTGAGCCTCGATGCTCCCCGCAGCCTGTGCAGCAGCACTACCCAATGAATTGCCTGTTGAACCGATTGACTTTCAACTCCTTGATGCCATTAAACCAACTGACCGGAACTGGCCGTCAGACACTGGCACGATGGCTCGGTTCCGGGTCATTTCTACGTAATGCAGGAACGAATGAAGGTCGTTAACTAACGCACAAAAACGCATGAATTCTCTTTTCAATCGACTGAAAATCAGCTTCATAGTCCTACTTATGACGGGTAGTGACCTGCTGGCTCAGCAACAGCCGCTCGCCAATGCCGGACTGCAGGGGGTACAGCCATCCGAGTTCATCCGGCTGAACCAGATTGGTTTTTACCCCAATGCCGCCAAAGTCGCTGTGGTAGTCGGCGACACGCCCGGCAAATTTCAGGTCATGACCCCCGACCAGAAAAATGTGGTTTTTACCGGTGCGCTGAGCAGCTCCCGCCAGAATCCATATTCCGGCAAAATCACTCGCACCGCCGACTTTTCGGCCTTTTCCAAGCCGGGTGAGTACGTGGTTGTCGTGCCGGGATTGGGTCACTCCTACCCTTTCTCGATCCAGCCGAATGTACACCGGGCCGTGGCTATTGGTGCGATTAAAGGCTTTTATTACCAGCGAACGGCCATCGACCTGCCCGCCAAATACGC
>JANPJE010000480.1:0-8059 GCA_031425355.1 Spirosoma sp.
CGAAGGGACTTCATTAGTTGATCTGAATCCGGTCGTAGCTGAACATTTGTGCATAATTATCAGCAATATTGGTCGAATACGGCTCGAACATAACCGACGGATGCTGAGCAATGCTCACTTTTGTCGGGCCGTTAAACAGGCTCAACATATTAGCGTTTAACCGCACAGTTGGCAGCGAACCGGCCTGCACCGTTGCTACGTCGGTTTTAAAAGGAAGCGTAATTGTCCGTAAATTATTGATCTTGACATTGCCTCTCCCGAACCCACCAACGTGGTAAAAGAAAGCGTTGTTTTGTGCCGCCGGTGCTACCGCTGACGTCCCTTCCAGTTTCAGAAAAATATAACCCGAATTCCACTCCCAATACATGCCGTCGTTCTGTGCCGGGTCGAGTACACCCGTCCATTTGGTGATGTCAGCCATGCTGCGGAGACTATCGACACCAATCAGAAACGTCAGGGCGGTGTAATTGCCCGTTGGCACATTCGCCAGGGTAATGGTTTGCGAAGCGGGTTTGTCTTCCTGAATCAGAAAATAGCTGCTGTCCTGCGGCACAACGTACTCGCTGCCATCGTCTCTGCGGAGCCGGATATTGCTGACAAAGTAGTTGAATTTAGTCACTACAAACGATTCACCAATTGCATTCTGATACGGATCGGCGTAGAGTTTCAGGTCTGCCGCATCTGCTACGTTATCGAACACGATACGCATACGCCCCGTCAGAATTGGATCGAACGACGTATCGGTATCTATTGTATCGCAGGAAAAAACGGCTAAGCTGATGGTGAGTATGACCAAACAGAAACTTGTAATAGTCTGTTTCATAGCGTGTTTAACCGCACTGACTCATTTTCCAGAAAAGCCGTTACGTTTCTAAGTAACGAAAACAGGAGTAAAATCATGCAGGGTACGGAATTAAAAGTTTACCCTGTGGTCAATAAGTTAAAAACGACCAGAGCCGTTCGTTCACCTGGTTGAGAAACCTACCTTTCGCTCAGAAAATCAGACCATTAACTCAAAATTTTTTAGCTAATGCTGCTCAATCCTATAGGTTTAAGGTAGGTAATAACCAAAAACGACCGGTTACTAACATGACGCCTTTTTACCATCAGCAGTCTATCCATACCCTTTAATTTTACCACGTCAACTCCTATGTCACCTGTTTAAGCGGGCAAAGCGACTAAGGCATACGGCCACTCATGTGGCCATCTGAAACAGGCGTCTGATTTATCAATAGTATCTACTTCTATCTACCTTAAAAAACGACAACCATGAATCAGAAATTGACTGTTTTGAGTTGCCTACTGGCTGCTGTCTTCGTTACAGGTTGCGAGGATCACCGAATCCCTTCGGCCCCCGTAACACTCACCGTAACCACGCTGGCTACCGGCTTAGTAACGCCTATTGGCGTTGAAACCGATGGCAAAGGGCGTATTTTTGTAACAGAGCAGGGCACTGGTAAAAATGATGGTCGCGTATCCGAAGTTACGCCAGACGGTAAAGTTTATCCGGTTGTCACCGGCCTCTATTCTGTCACGAATACGGTGGGCGATTTGAATGCAACGGATCACTTGCTCTACGTGAATGGGACACTTTACTTCCTGAACCCCGAAGGTTTATATAACATTGACATTGCGTCGTTCAAAACCGGTAGTGCGCCTATCCCGGCCTCCAGCCTGACACCCGAAACTATTAGTCCATTTGTCATCGACCATAAATTTACGAATGACACCGGTGAGTCGCACCTCTACAACATGACCCTGGGCCCCGACGGTGCGCTTTACTTTGCCGATGCAGCCGCCAATGCCATCATTCGCCGGTCAAGCACGGGGGCGTTGAGTGTTGTAACCGAAGTACCGGGCATCGTCAATCCAAACCCGGCCGGTCCGCCACCAGGCCCGCCCTTTATTCAGGCTGTTCCAACCAGCATTACCTACGACGGCAAACAGTTTCTGGTCAGCACGTTGCTGGGCTTTCCGTTCCCGGCCGGAAAAGCCATTCTATATCAGATGGACCTCTCGGGCAAACTCACCATTTATCAGCAAACGTTCAACAGCTTGACCGATGTGGAGAACGATGGTAACGGCAAACCGTTAGTGCTTGAATACGGTGTATTTGGGGCGATGGGTTTCGGAAAAAATACGGGTCGTCTGCTGCGGGCGAACGGTTCGGGCAGCGACATACTCCTGACCGGACTGAATCTCCCCACCGACCTGAGAATAGCGGATAGCCATACGGCGTATATCACCAGTCTGGGCGATGGTGCACTGCTGAAAGTCACGTTCTGATTGTCGCCTTGCCGCTCCTGAACGACTGATTGATTGCGCTGTTTCCAGTTGCTGCTATCTATTCGACCAAGTGTCTATACAAACCTCATTCTATCGTGGAAAAAGCGTATAAAAATATCAGCTATCTATTTGGAGCGGTACTGCTACTCATATTCATTGGGTTTTTCAAAACCTATTTCGGCCTGTTTCCCCATTTTGGGGGATTGACATTGCTGGCGCATATCCATGCGATTACGATTCTTTCCTGGTTCGGGTTGCTGATTGCACAACCGCTACTTATTCGCTATAAACGGCCGGACCTACACCGACTGCTGGGGAAAGCATCGTACGTAATTGTTCCATTGATGGCCATTTCCATGATTTTGATGACGTGGACGTCACAGCTAAAGACCAAAAATGTGTTCATCTTTTTCATTGGCACAGCCGACCTGCTGTTCTTCCTCACCTTTTATACACTGGCTATTTATTACCGCCACAAGATCACGTACCATACCCGGTTCATCGTAATGACCGTACTGCCGTTCATTAATCCGGCCATGGGTAGGTTAGGCTTTCCCGGACCCGTTCTCGGGTTGCTTATTATTCTGGGGATGCTCGTTGCTGAACGATTCAACAAAAAAGTGTATAAACCTTACCTGATTGCCTTGCCAATCTTTTTATCATTGTATCTGTCGGTCATACTTTTCTCAACATCCAAACCATTCGATACCGTTTGGAACATGATCTTTACGCATTAAGTCCGTAGCCAATACACACCCAATTCCACACTCACTGTCATGCTCAAAAAAACGCTTAAATGGACTGGCATTATAGTCGGCAGTCTTGCCCTCCTTCTCATCATTTTCTACGGCATCGTTTACGTTAAAACCGAAGCGGGAATACACAAAACGTATGATGTCAAACTCCAGACCCTGACCATTCCCAACGACTCTGCCTCGTATGCCGCTGGTCGGCACGTTGCCGAAATTAGAGGTTGTCTGGGCTGTCACGGAGCCGATCTGGCTACTGGCGAAGTATTTGCCGACGCAAACTCGCCGATTGGCATTCTGCACGCATCCAATATCACGTCTGGCAAAGGTGGTATTCAATATACCGATCAGGACTGGATTCGGGCGTTGCGCCACGGCGTAGGAAAAGATGGCAAACCGCTCTGGTTTATGCCCTCGCACGAGATCTGCGGCTTGTCGAATCAGGATATGGCGGTTTTGATCAGCTACCTCAAAAAGCAACCGCCCGTCGATAAAACAACTCCGCAAAAATCGTTGAAACCGCTGGGCCGTGTGCTCACCTTTATGGATGAATTTCCGCTTCTGTCCGCCGAAAAAATTGACCACAACGCGACTTATGTTGACGATGTTACCCCCACCGTCACCGCCGACTACGGAAAATACTTGGCCGTTACGTGTACGGGTTGCCACATGCCCACGTTCAAAGGTGGCCCCTCGCACTCGCCCGAACAGCCGCCCATTCCCGACATTTCCTCGACAGGACAACTGGGCAAATGGTCGCAGGCGGGTTTTGTGAGCCTGTTTCACACCGGAAAAACGCCCGAGGGCCGTGTACTGAGCAAGTACATGCCGATAAAAGATTTTACCTATTCCGACAATGAGCTGAAAGCGATTTATCTGTATTTGCATGAGGTGAAGTAAGAACCCACGGGCCGTAGGCTTAACTTCTCACTTCGTCGGAAATCCCGCTGTTTTGAGTGTGTCAAAGAGTTTTTTGACCTCGCCGATACGTCGGTCACCGTTGAGGGCGAAGTACCAAAACGTTTCTAAATCGCCCCGGTGCATGGCCTGATTCATGTCGCCACTTTGGGTTTTGTGAGCGGCTTTTACCCAGTCGGCCACGATCATATAGCTGTGTTTATTGTCTTCGCCAAAGCCATACGAGCGGTCGAAGGCGAAGACGGGCGCGGCTGAACTGATGCGACTTTCGGGATAACCGGCCAGTTCGCTGAACTGAAACGTATAGCCCTTGTTCATGGATTGGCCGCCCAAAATGATCGGCTTTTTCGCTCCGGTGAAGCGTTGAACGGCCCGGAGTGCACTCAGCGAAGCCGTTTTGTGGTGGGCGTGCTGCCCTTCATGCGGCACCATGCACAATACGTAATCATACTGCCCGGCGGTCAGGATGCTGTCTAAGCGTCGTTCGACGTAGCTCATATTCCAACGTTTCCCCTGTAGATATGGCTTTTCATCGCGATTATAAAAGTCGTCGCGCTGGTCGAAAAAGAAGTAGTTTTTGATTCCCAGAATTTCGCCCGACGCTTTCATTTCTTTCCGGCGGATAATCGGTAAATTCTTGCGCCCCACCGCCGAATCGAGCATGTTCATCCCAAAATAACTGGACGCGACCATGCCATTGAACCCACCCGATGCATCGGTGAGCAGGGCCAGATCTGCCGATCCGTTCAACTCGCGGGTGATCTTGAAAACGACCACCGGAAACATGGTTTCATCGTCGGGGTGGGCCGTTACAATGAGCACTTTTGGCCCCTGGGCGAAGGCGTTCAGGGATGTTAGCAGGAAAAGGACGTAGTACAAAGAATTCATAGTCACAAAAATGGCCGTTTCTTACCACCAAATAACCGTACCAATGTAGAAACTTTGCATAACACTTTTGAATAGAGACAGTTATGCAGCGCAGAAAATTCTTAACCCATCCCACGGCGGCTTCGACCGTGGCCATCACGGCCCTGAGCGGATCGATAAATTCACTGAAAGCCGAACCGACCACCGAACGTACTGAAAAACCGTGTTTATGGGTAGCCGCATCCAATTCGCGCAACAAACAATCACCCTTTATGCCGGTATCCGTTTTCGGGTATGACGAACCCATCCATTTTTGATATGCTGTGTGTAATTATGTTTGTCTCACACCACAATCCAGCTCAGGATGAGCATTTTCGGTCATGAGGAGACCATCAGGCCGGAGTCTTTTCGACAAACTCCCTGGGCGATTGCCCTGTCAGTTTTTTGAACGCCCGATTGAAGGTAGCCTTTGAATTGAAGCCACAGTCGAGCGCAATTCCCAGTAAACTCAAATGGCGGTTGGCGGGGTCGCGGGCCTGCTGTTTGAAAACTTCAACTCGATATTGATTCACAAAATCGTTGAAATTCTTGCCTGTTCCGGCATTGATAACCGGCGAAAGCACCGACGCATTCGTTTTGAGCCGCCGGGCCAGATCAATTAATGACAGGTCAGGGTCCAAATACGGTCGTTCACTATCCATATAAGCCAGCAGGGTGTCTCGCCAAACCAGTAAATCAGCCGTGAGTACGGGAGCAGTGAGTTCTGCCTCCTGCTCACCAGCATTACGCGCCAAAATCGACTCATTACCTTTTACGGAAATCAGGACAGGGCTGGAAACTGCCAACGGTCCCGTATTCGGCAACTGGCCGAAGGTCAGCCGCCGACCGCGCTGAATTTGGGCGTAGCCATTGATACTCACGTAATAAATCAGGACAACGCCCGCCAACTCGTCCCACCAGTTTTGCCAGTAATTTAGCCCCAGCGTCAGGCTCAGTACCGTCATCAGGAAACTGAACAGCGTTGTGCTGGTGAGGGCAATCAGGAAGTTACGAAACCACCGAAAGCTGATGGTATCGGTTTCTGAAAACTGCGTTTTAATCCAGGCCCGGTAGTGCCGGTATAGCCGCAGCGAAAGCACAAGATAATAAACCTCAAGGCCAACACTTATGATAAACTCAAGATCATCAATGCGATACGGTTCATGAACGGTTGTTTTCCAGCGTTCGACGAAGGCGTGTCCCATCGAAAAAACGCCGATATGGTATGTCGACAGTATCAGAAACGGAACCGCGTGCCGGGCATCTCGCCAGGTGAACCGGAAATCGGCATTGACCTGACTTTTGAGGTAAAAGTAGCAAAGCGCGGGCAGCAGAAAGCCCAGCGTTCGGGGAAAAAACTCCAGTTCGCGCCAGAGGATTTCGATGCCGCCGAATCCCAGCATATACTCCCAGATATTGAAACTCAGGCCCACCAGCACCCAGCCCAGCAACACATCCGACAGCCGTTCTTCCCGCCGACCCCGTACCCACAGCAGGCCCGCATAAATCCAGCCCTGCACAAAGCCAAACAACAACGGCGACGAATAGACACTGAAATAAAACGTCATGGATAGGAATGGATTGGGTAGGGCAAGATAAGGACGGATTTGTTACTTAGACACGTTAATCGGCTTTTCGGAATCTTCTTTTTTGACGACCATAAACGGCTTTTCAGTGTCGATGCGTTTGCCGCTCATAACTACATCAACCTGATCGTCGGTGGCCAAATAGAGTTTCGTACCCACCGGAAACGACCGGCGCGATAGGCCACCGGGCAGCAACATAAAACCCTGTGTGCCGTTGCCGGGTTCGTCGGGGCGGTACGAAATGAGCATTAGCTTACGAGGCAGCAAGCTATTATTCCGAAACCGAACCGTAACCAGGTTGTTATTTACGTCTGGTTTTCGGCTATCGGTGGCAAGGGTTTTGCCCGCGTCGTCAGCCGTAACGGTCAGGATGGGCTGATCGGCGGTTTCGCCATCTCTGCTGAAATACAGGGTTGTACCGATGGGCCAGTTTTTCGGCGTTTTTTCGTTCCGATTCATCGTGAATCCATACGCAATGCCCGGCCCCTCTACCCGGAACATCCGGTGGTAGCCCAGCGTATTTTTGAGCACAAACGACACGCGTTCGGCAGGCACCGGGCCGGATTGAGCAAAACCGGCTGACGACAGCCCAAGGAGTAGCATAGCCGCCACAACATAGCGTGCAGCGGGTTTCAGTACGTTGATTTTTCTACTGAGCAGGTAATCCACTCCGTACCGGCCCGAACCAAGCACCAGCGTAAAGAGCGCAATCCAGAGGAAGCCCATCGCCGGTAGTTTTTCCCAGACCTCCGTATCCCACTTTTGCAGAAAAATGGCAACCAGCATGGTAACCATCAAATTGAAGGCAGCTACGCGGGTGAACAGGCCAATCATGATTAAAAATGAGCCGACAACTTCGGTTAGCACAGCACACCACGCAAAAAACGTCGGGAACGGGAAGCCCAGTTTGGCAACGTCCTGAATGAACCAGTCGGGCACCGGAAACTTACTGCCGCCAAAATTGACGCACAGAAAATAACAGCCAATCAGGCGGGGCAGCAACAGAATTAAATCCTGCGACCAGTGCGGCATAACAATCGGTTTGATGATGGCTTGTAGCGTTTTCATTATAATAGATGATTTTTAGTGAGGTGAAAAATGAGATTAGTTCAGGTTGAATGTCTTCGTGTTATCATCGGCGTTGACAACCAAAATCGGTTTGCCCGCCACAGCCTGTCCGCGGATAGTGGCGTTGATTTCGGACTGGGTGACTAAGGCGAGCGACGTGCCCACTTTCAGCATGACGGCGTAGGATTGCCCGGGCAGCAGAAACGTCGTGAACACGTTTGGGAATTTGTCGGCGGGGTGGCGTTCCAGAAATTTAAACTCGCGGGGAATCAGGCCATTGTTTTTCAAGCGGATACTGACTTTAGCCGGCGTTTGGGGGAAGCCAGCTATCGGCAAGCCAGCCAGCAGGATAAGCAGGGCGAAAAAAGAGATGTTTCGTGTCATTTGATTTGCGGTCGTTTGTGAATCCGACAGCAAACATCGCCCATCGAGCAGGGGGTTTCGACCCAAAAAAGATTTGAGACGGCCCAAATGATGAGTTGAGCCATCTAAACACTGCCATTTTTTACCACTAACGGTTCTGAAAATCAATAGACTTTTGCATAA
>JANPJE010000481.1:0-17420 GCA_031425355.1 Spirosoma sp.
GAACGGACGTTCGCTTGGCTGACCAGTCAGCGTCGATTAAGTGTTGATTATGAGCGGTCAGTGAAAGTCTCCGAAGCCATGATTCAACTGGCAATGATTCGTATAATGATTCGCCGATTATGAAATTTAGACAACCTCTTATACTTTAGTTCAGGAAAACGTCCGTTTTGCATCGAGACCTTAATAGCTGTCAACGATAATCAGTCGCATACGACGGTTGACACAGCTCAGGACTTTACAGCCAAAATCGGCTGAGATTTGGTTGACAAGCTCCTATAACCGGATCAGGTCTGTCACGCTTCCCGCCGGGATTGAAAATGCCCAACCCTTTTTTAGGCTCTCTGTCAGTACACCGCTGTTTCGGCCTGTTGCCGACCCGCGTTTAAGTCACCCTGGACGCTGTCGATTTTTGCCTGAATGGTGGCGAGGGCAATTTTGCCTAAGGGCAAGCGTAGCGGTGAGTTGTCAGCATTGGCAAGGTCAACGATGAGTTGAGCCGCTTTGAGGGGGTCGCCTTCCTGCTGGCCATCAACGCCTTTTATGCGCTCCCGAAATGCCCCGGCGGTGGGTCCGTAATCATCGATGATTGCGTTGGCCAACCCAAATCCAGCACCGGCGAAGCGGGTGCGAAAAGGCCCTAGCTCCACAATCGTTACCCGAATGCCGAGAGGATCCACTTCCTGTGCCAAGGCTTCGCTGAACCCTTCTAAAGCAAACTTGCTGGCTCCGTAGATACCAAACCCGGCGAAGCCTTTTACCCCGCTGTGGGAGGATATCTGGATGATATGCCCGTTACGCTGCTGCCGGAAAACCGGTAAAAAAGCCTGGGTCAGTTTCAACACGCCGAAGAAATTGGCCTCAAAAACCGCCCTTGCTTCCCCCATACTGGTTTCTTCGATGGCCCCCGCAAAACCAACGCCCGCGTTGTTCACCAGCACGTCGATCCGGCCAAACTGATTCATAACCTCGTTAACCACGGCATCAATCCGGGCTTCCTGAGTCTGGTCCAGGGCGTATGCAAACGCGTTGGGTGGCGCGGTAGCGTTGAAGGCGTCGGCCTGCTGTTGCTGCCGGAACGTACCCAGCACCACCACATCTTTCTCCAGCAGGGCCTGCACCAGTGCCTGACCCAGACCGCTGGATATGCCCGTAATAAACCATACCTTTTTATCTGTCTTCATTTTATCTGTCTTCATTGGTTTTCGTTTTACCCGTTGCCGCCCATTCAGCGTGAGCCACGAGGTTGGCATACGGCCTTCCCGATTTGACACCAGACAGTGCCCGCCGAAACCGCTAAACACTGTCTGGTGTCAACCTGTTTGGTTAAAAAGGAATGCTTTTCCCCCGCCCGACCCCAATTGCCGAACCCGTCAGAAATGAACTCTCCGACGAGGCCAGAAACAAGTTGCTCGTGGCCATCCCTATGCCGCTGTGGCCACCCGTGATGACGGCCGTTCCTCCCCGTAACCGATCCATTTTTCAGGTATTGATTGGTGAAAGGGTTACACGAAATAGCGTTCGCGGATAATTTTGCCATCCTGCCAGTCCTGAATGGCTACCTCCACCACCTTCAGCCGCCCATTGGCGTTGTCGAGGTCCACCGACCAGATAATAAAACTGCGGTTGCCTTTTACGATCCTGCCCACGGCACTGAAATCCCGCACCTCCACAATGCCGGCAAGTTGCTCGTGGCCCATCTTCTCAAGCAGGGCTTTTCCGCGGTGCGTTACCCCATCGAGATCGGTTTTTTCAAGGTCATCGTGGTAAAACTTTGCGAAGGCTTCCATGGGTTTTCCTTCGGCTACCAGGGCAATCAGCTCATCGACGGCGGTGGTGATTTGTGCTTCGGTCATCATCCTGTTTGTGCGTTTATATGTACGATGCAAAGGTGGGACAGGGCGGGGCGGGGTGGTTAACACGAAAACGTGCTTATTGGGTAGGATTCGGAGATTGGCCCCGGGCGACGGACTGGGCCGAGGCCTTAAACGCCGTGGGTGACAGGCCCACTTCGGCTTTAAAGAGTTTGGCGAAGTAAGAACCGTCGAAGTGGTTAAGGCCGGCCGCTATCTCAGCAACCGTCTGATCGGTAAACGTCAATAACCGCTTGGCCTCCAGTATACGACGCGCCCGAATGACTTCGGTAGCGGTTCTGCCGGTTATCCGTTTGGTGACTTCGTTGAGGTGGTGGGGGGTAATATTGAGCCGGGCTGCGTAAACACTGGCGGTGTTGTTTTCCATAAAATGGGCATCAACCAGATGCTTAAAGTTTTTGTAGATGACGAGGTATTTTTTGGAAACGGACTGTCCGGTCTGGGTATCAATTGACCGCTGAACCTGTTGCAGCAGCACGTGCAGCAGCGACTGGCAAATGGGCAGGGACCGGTCGGCCCGGCCGTGTTCGGCTGTCAGCAGATCGATGGTGTGTTTGATGTCGGTGTAACTGTTGGGATCGGGATGCAGGCAGGGGTTGGCATAAAAATTATCTAAGAAACTCAACTCAAACAGCCGGTCGGGGTTGGTGTGATTGAGCAGAAAAAAGTCGGCCGTGAACATAATGGTGCCGCCCGTAACGGGTTTCCATTCCTCAAACGAATGAAGCTGACCGGGGGAGATGAAAAACAGCGAGTTGGCCCGCATGTCGTAGTCTTTATAATCAATCACCTGTCGGCTTTCGCCACTTTCGATCCAGATAATTTCGTAGAACGTGTGCTTGTGCAGGTCGTCCACGTCCGGTTCATCCATCGTATCGAACCGGGTAATTTCAAACTCGGTCGGGTTGGCGGGCTGATTGAGAAAATGGCCAATGGAATAAAAAGGAAAAAGCGTAGTCACAGTGTCGACGTTAGGGTGTTGATGGCTTGATCCGGCAGGGGCATAAGCAAAAAACCAGCCAGTAGTACAATGCGTTCATGACCAGTTTACTTACTACAAAGTACGTTCCGCAAGGCTCGGTACGCTGACTTCGCCGACGGGAGTGGCTTACGATTCCGAAGTCTGGTGGCGGTTTAACGGCGTTGATGGGCAACGAAAAATTGGTTACTAAAAAAGCCAATTAACGTGTCATCAACCACCAGGGCGGCATACCTGGAATCAGACTGAGACCCAACCCAGCGATCACCAAAAAGATAAGTGCTGAAATGCCCAGTTTGGTACTAATCATAGTTGCCCTAACCATGATTAGTACCAGCGTAACGATCAGAATTAAATGACTTTCCATAGGAAGCAAAGAAGTTGATCACTCACTCAACAATAAGCGAGCTTTTGGTCCACTTGACTAATTGAAAAATTACCAGAAGTAGGTCAGGCTCAGGCGGGCGAAGAAGGGCGTACCGGGTGTAAAGTGAATCTCTTCGACCGGAGCCGCTTCACCTTGCAGCCGACTTTTGGTGTTGAATTGCGTTTCCTTCCAGCGTGTGTTCAGCATGTTCTGTACGGATAGTCCCAACGTGTAATTCTTTCGGGCACCTCCATGCTGGGCGTAGTTCACCTGCATATCTGTCACAAAGTAGCCTTTAGCCACAACTGAGTAGTCTTCAATAGCAGGTCGGTCGGCCATGTAGCGATAGCGTAGTGAACCGCTTAATCCATACGTAGTTTGTAGCGATAAGCCCCCCGTTGAGGTAAATACGGGAGCCAGCGGCAGGTAATTCTGCCCCGTTTCGGCATCCAGCGAACGAGGGTTGGCGGTGTTCAGGTCGACATCGGCAAACAAACTTCCGATAAGCTGATACCGAACCGATAAGTCCAGCCCCTGACGGCGGGAGCGACCGCCAGGTTCTACTACACCCTCATCCCCGACGTAGACAAACTCCTGCTTCATGTATATGTACCACGCGGCTGCATTGATAAACAATTTAGGAAACGGTTTGACGACGATCCCGACATCTGACCCGTAAGCGCCGGGCAAAATCTCGCGTCCATTCTGAGCCGTAACCACGCGCGCATCGTTGGAATGGAAGCCCTTGCCCGTGTTCAGATACAGCTGAACACGAGGATTGAGAGTGTAATAAAAATTTAGTTTAGGGGATACAATGGCCTGTTTAGCGCGCTTCGTTAGGGCGGCCGGAGTCGCGCTCGACATGCTTAACAGATCTTCATACTGGGAGCGGAAATAATCGACCCGAACGCCAGCGTTGATGGTGAAGCGGCTGGACACCTGAACGGCCTCATCGGCGTAAAGCGCTGCGTTGATCTCGTTGACGTTGCCATACTGAATTTGATTGAGCGTTTCCACTCGATTTTTGGTATGCGATAATTCGGTCGGTCCGTCGCCACGGTCGTGGGTAATGTCTTGCCGGTATTGAGCGCCCAGGGTCGTTGTCCAACTGGTTTTGCCAATGTTGGCCTGGGTGGCGTAACTGCCGTTATACCCGAACAGATTCCGATGCTCTTTCTGCCGGATCTGATCACCGTTGATGCTGTCTTTGAAGAAAAACGTGAAGTTGGAATACAGCTCGAAGTTGTAATTGCTGTAGAAAAACTGGTTCTTGATCGTGTGATTTTTAGGCGTCACGGTGACCAGTTGTGCATTCACGTTGGTCCGGCTGGTTTCTCCTCCCTCGGTCGGATCAACGGAGCCAAACCAGCCGACCATGCCGGTGTCTATTGCCCGGTCTGGAATCTGACCCGAGTGATTCCACTTGCTCCAGAATGTGGAGCCCGTCAGGGTTACATTCGTGTTGGCCGAAAGATGACCGTGGTACTTACCCACTACGTTTAACCGCTTGAAGTGCTGAGGGTTATCGAAATACGAGTTAGAATACGAATATTCCGAAGCCAGATAAGCCGACTGAGCCTTTGTCTTTTCTCGCCGGGACCGCACCGGCGTACCGGCCGGACCATTGCCCATCAGGTCAATCCCGGCTACGGCGCGATAGGTACCGAACTGCCCCGCTTCAAGCTTAACAAACGAGCGATCCAAGGCGTTACGGGTCCGAAAATCAGCCCAGCCTGCGGTAGCTAAATTGCCTTTGTCAGTAGTGTAAGGCCCTTTTTTAAAGTCTACGCTCTCCACCAGTTCAGGAATCACAAAATGCAGATCGGCGTAACCCTGCCCGTGGGCGTGCGAAACCATATTGACCGGCATACCATCAACCGTCAGGCGAATATCGGTGCCATGATCCAGATCAAACCCGCGCAAAAAAATCTGTTCGGCCTTACCGCCCCCCGCGTGCTGACCGATGAACAAACCGGGTATGGAACGGAGAATCTCCTGTGAATTGGTGATAGGACGTAGTTTAATGTCCAAGCTGCTGATGAGTTGCTGATCGTGGGGCCGTGTGGCCGATACCTGTACCTGGCTCAGTTCAATAGGAGCACTAATCAGAGTGACGTTAATAAGCGTAGTCTGATCATTTGCCACAATTGCCGTAACCAACTGGTTTTGAAAGCTTATGTGCGAGAACTCCAGTTTATAGGGAGCGGCTACCAGATTGGTAAAGCGAAATTGGCCCAGTTCATCGGTGAGCGCCAGTTTACCCATCCCCGTCAACTGCACCGTTACGTTCCGCAGAGGTAACTGAGTCGATTGATCGAAGACAACACCGGCAACATGGCCTAAATGAGCACACGCTACCTGAACTGTTAGCAGTCCCAGGACCAGCGTAGTGAGCATGTTTTTCAATTTCGTGTGGTATAAAAATTCATCACCAGTTTTTCCGTAAGCCAATGAACCCACCCAGGGTGTTGGGTAGTAACTGCCCCTGGTCGATCGCCAGGGAAGCCGTCAACCGGGTACTGACTAGTCTGGGCAGCAGCCACTGCACGTTGGCCAAGGCAGAAAGCTGCCCGTAGGCAACCGGATAAGGGTTTGAATAGGTACCATAATTACGGCTATACGAGAGCCGAACGGTCCAGGCCAGGTCTTTGCCCGCTTGTCCGGCAGCACCCAGGTACCCCATATTGACCCGGTTGTTGGGGAAGAATATAGTTCCTTTGGCGGCCGTTCGTACATTCCCTTGCGGCATGATAAAAGGAGTGCCAATCGTATGGCCCAGATACGACCAGCCTTCCCGGTACTGACCATGATCGAAATAGTTATCATTGCCCTGGTATGTGGAAGTAGGCAGGTCGAACGTGGGGCCGCTTTGATTGGTCGTACTCAAAAACTCGACGACAACCCGGTTTAGCCAGCCCGGTTCAGCCCTCAAATTACGGTGCCAGCTGAGGCCGGTCAACCCGTCTGGTGCGTTGAGCCAAAGCAGGTCAGACAAGTCCTCGTAGATATGCTGATGGTATATTAGCCAGGTTCCGGTTTGGGTAGCCAGTTCAATGCCAATATCCTCGCTACCCAGCCCGTTGCCAAACCAATACGCCCCGTCGAAACTGGTGTAATTAGGGGTCTGCCAACTGTCTGGTCGCGTGCCCAGTACAACGTTGGGGTAGTATTTGAGTTGAGAAGGCAACTTGCCATCGACTGCTACCGGCGAACCCTTCAGGTAATCGGCCTGTCCGCCCCACTGCACCTCGTGGTTGACCCCGGCGTAGATTTTGAACCGACTGGCGGGCTTGCCCAACCGCATGTATACATATTTTTGATGCAAGTACGCCCCCTGAATATAAGCACCCGTAAACCAGCCGTGTACGTAGCCCGTATTGAGAGCCACAAAGCGTTTGGTAAAGCCCAGCGGCACGTAGCCCAGGGTTGCCAGTTGAATTTTGGGGATGGGTAGCGCGTTACCCGATCCGTTGATAAATCCCGACGAGAGCGTCGAATCACCCAGGCCCGTTAGCTGCCGCCAGCGACCAACGGACAGTTCAACGGATTTCCACCTGACTTTTCCATACAATTCGGGTAAGAGGATCTGGTTGCTGGTAGCCGCATTGCCTACCACCTGTGCCCCCACCGTCCAGTCGAATCGGTGCCGGTGGGTCGTACCGGCCGTATCGATCTGGGCGTAGGGTTTTCGGAAACCGGCCCACAACGTACCGCCAGGGGTCGTCAGCGGGATCGTACCCCATTGATTGGCCCGTAGCCAGAATGGCATCACCTGCCCCGAAGCCGCCCAGCCCCCTGTTTCCAGTTCGGCCTGCCAGTCGGAGCTTTTCACGGATTGCGCTTGCCCGAGGATGCACAGACTAGTCAGCAAAACCAGCGTTAGGCAGTTCGTTAATTGTTGGGGAGTGATCACCGGGCGATTCGCTTTGGCACTAGTGTCGGTACTCATTATGCAATCGGTAGTTGCTTCGACTGCTTCTCGCGCCAGGTCAGATAAACGGCCAGTAAGGCCAGCGCCAGTAATCCATAAGGCGCATAGCCAACGAGTTGCTCGATGCTGCGTGTCAACTGATTACTCTGGCCTGATACGCGCTCAGCGATCCAGGCCAGCGCAGCAATAACGGCCAGTAAAGCCCCCGTCAGCCGGACGATTGGGTACGCCGTAGTTCGACTCAGCAGCATTAGCCAGGGAATCACCAGCACAACAAGTAACAGTTGCATTCCTTCGATGCCCAGGTTAAAGCCTAAAATGCTCAGCACCATCGGGCCAGCGTCGAGTTGCAGATTGGCCAGCGTACTGGCAAAGGCTAGCCCATGAATCAGGCCAAAACCGGCTGCGATCCAGGCTTCACGACTGGAGAAAACGGGCCGGATAGCATGGACAGCCGATACTAGAATGGATACGGCAATCAGAATTTCGACCGGTTGCGATGGTAACCGAATCCAGCCCAGCGCCCCAGCCAGCAACGTAATGGAGTGCCCTATGGTGAAGGCCGTCACAATCAGCAGCACTCGTTTCAGGCTGTACCGAATTCCCCCAAACCGGCTCCACCGTTTCCCGCCCACCAGCAACGGAGCGGGTAAAAGCAGCACCAATAAAAATAGCAAATGGTCGGTACCTTCGGCAATGTGCTGGGTTCCCAGCTTCCCCATCGCCGTGAAGCCCGACCAGACGCTACCCAATACCAGATTGACCGGCAGGGGTAAAATCCGGTTATTAATAATGTCGAGGCTGATCGTGCCAACCTGTAGGGGTTCGGTTTCCGCCAGTTGTCCGCGCTCCCAGTCCTGACGTACCGATACCAAAATCTTGTGGGTCATCACCTGGTGCAGGACTGCGTCGTAGTAAAAGGTAAACTGTCGCACGTCCTCACCCGCCGGGGGCACCATCTGCACCCTAGCCATTAGTTCGCGGTACACCCCGTTGATCGGGTTCTGGCTCTCGTGGACGGTCAATTCGCCGACCAACACGGACCAGAAACGCCCGTCGGGGCTTTGTGGACGAATATGCGTTTGGAGGTATGCCCGCAGTTGCTGCCCCAGTCGCTCTACCAACCCCGCCGACGAATCGTTGACGGCATGGCCCCAGGCCGATTGCAATTCAACCAGGGGGATCTGAAGCTCAGCGTCAATCCGGTTGGCGTGTACATTCAGGAGCACCACCGAATTAGGCATGGGATGAGCTCCGGATTTGGTGGGCACCCCAACGGCTAACAGACCGATTAATAAAACCAACAGCCATCCGTCGGGACGGCTGTTGGTTACAGAGAGATGATTCACGAGCACTGCTTATTTGGTGCCGCCGTAGTCCGTGGTGCGGTCACGCCAGACCGAGTGCGGGTGCGGTGTGTCCTTAATGATAACACCACCCTGGTACGAAAATTCGATCCAGACGTTAGGTCCGTCGATACGAATATAGTCGTTCTGGGAAGCCACAGCGGTGGTACCCGTATAGGCAATGTAAGTATCGGCTAGTTCCGAGGTATACTTAGCCAGCACGGTGGCGGCTGTAGTGGCATCCAAATCACTGATGTAGAGCTTGATGGCGTTCAGCACCAGTGCCTGCTTAGCGGCATCCAGGTTGCCTACCCGTATGCCCACTTTGGTCGTCGGAAACTGCCAGTCCTTACCCGGTCCCAACACTACGTCACCAAAGGTAGACGTGAGCCTGGCCGTTGTCTGCTCGCTGGTACTTAGCCCCGTCAGCAAAGCAGCAAAGCTCAGTCGCTCCTGCTCCATCGGCTGGAAGCTCTGGCCGGTGACCGTGTTGCTCACCACTGCCGTCGGCTCAATGGCCCGGAAGGCTGGCGTATAACCTGATCCTGCGGGACCGTTGAAGGTATAAGGCTGCGTATAGTGATGGCCGGTGAACAACAACTCCCATGTACTACTGGTACTGGGTGTGCCTAAGATCGACACGTAATAGTTGCCCGCCCCGTAGGTCGTGCCCCCGCCGGCGTAGAATAGTACGTTGTCGGCTACCAGACTACCCAGCATCTCGCTGTAGCCTTCGTTGGCGGGGTTCTGCGCCAGCACCGCAAGCATTAGGTCCCGGAAGGCAGTCAGTTGGGTCGCATTGAGCGATGCCAAATTAACCCCGTACCGAGCGGAGAGGCCCGCCGGCAGGTTCGACCATTTCTGGGCGTTGGCCAGGGTGTACGTTAGTTGTACGGCTGTCAACTGCGTACTGGTAAGCGTCGTCTCGAACGCCTGTGCCAAACAGACCACCTTCGCCAGCCCGGTCGAGCCTGAGCAGTTGGTGTTGGTGCTCGTTGTGTTCGACATAATGGCCGTAACCGTGAGCGAAGATGCAATGTCAACCCCCGAGCTACCACCCGGTCCTGTAGTGCCTGTAGTACTACCTGGTCCGGTTGTTCCACCAGGATTAGTTGGCGTGACGACATGGTCTTGGCAGGCAAAAAAGGCTACCGTAAGAAACGTGGCCAGTAAAATGGACAGAGAAAACGTCTTCTTCATTATTTACTCGATTTAGTTAATTGTTTTTAATCAGATTGACACGCATAATTCTTTTCTACAAAAGAGACGCTTTCCTTTTTAGCCAGCTAAACGCCCATCGTTATGGCAATCAATTCAAGCGGGCAACGGCTTGTTAGTTGCCTCCATAGTCGCTGGTGTGATTCCGCCATACCGAGTGGGGGTGTATTTCTGAAAGGGGCTGAAACCCAGCAGAGGCAGTAGAAAAGGCGTTACGTTATTTCGGTTCATAATGTTGGGCTGAGTAGCCTCAACTCAGCGTCTGGTTGCTTACTTGATAAGTACTTACGATTGGTGATCACTGTTGCATCACCAATACGGTGTTGGGGTATAGAGCTGTAATATTGTGGCGAACAGGCCCTTCTCGACCGACCAGCTTAGCAATCCGCAGCCTTAGTAACACCGAAAATTTCTTCACACGTCAAAGGTCGCCGGTAGAAATCAGAGGCAGGAAAAAAAGTGACCAACACTGCTTATGTAGGGGTAATCACCCTGAATATGTGGTAATTAAGGGAAATTTTAGAGTTAAGTCAGGCTGTCGAATGAGCCGAAAGTCAACTATCGATACCTGTACAATTAAAAAGCGCAGCAGCCTCCGAATTGGACGACTGCTGCGCTTACCTGACCCCTTTGTGTGTTCTCCTAAATTCCCGCCATGATCACTACCTTGATCATGCCAGACGGAATGCGGGTGGGGGGTGTATTTTGATAATAGTCACCCTGGTAAGAAAACTCAACCCAGACACTTGGGCCATCGTTCGGAAGTACGCCTGAATGTACGCTCGCAGTTCGGGACTTAGTCGGTCCAACAGCGTTTCGGAATGTTGAGCGACGGAGTGACCAAACGCCAGTTGTAGCTCGCTCAGCGGCAGTTGCAATTCCCTCAACCGCCATCCGACCGGATAGCACAATCGGGTTGGGCATGAGGTGCGCCATTGCCCCATTTTTTTACTCCCCTACCAGTAGGATTGCCAGATAAATCAGCCGCCGCCCGGTTAGGCGGCTGCTGTCGACAGTTAGACTATTCGTGGGTGAAATCGCAGACTGTTATAAACCGTTGTAATCCCGGGTGTGATCCCGGAAAATAGTGTGGTAATGAATGTCGCTGCGGATGACGGCTCCCGACTGACAGACAAACTCAATCCAGACGCTCGGTCCGTCAATGCGGGCGTAATCGGCGTTTGTCTCCATCGTTATATTCCCCGAATACGAGATGTAGGTGCTGTTCAGTTCGTTCGTGTAAATCGCCAGCAGAGCCGCGCCGAAGGCATCCCCAACATCCTGGGTCCACGGCCGGATAGCCGCCAGAACCAACTGCTTCTGCGCATCGGTCAGCGTACTGACGGCAAGGCCAACTTTGGTTGTTGGGAACTGACCATCTTTACCGGGTCCGAGCAGGACGTCGCTGAACGTGGTCGTGAGCTTCGCCGTGGCAAGCTGAGCCGTCGACAGCGACGCCAGCATCGCAATCATCGCGTTATGCTCCTGATTCAATGGGGCGTACGTGGTGCCGCTGGTCGTCCAGCTTCTTGGTTCGACGCCCTGGTGCAAGGGTGTGGCACTCACCACAGCTCCGTTGCTGAACGTAATGTTCTGGGCGTAGTGGTGCCCCCCGAACTGAAGCATCCACGTGCCGGTGGCGCTGGGCGTTCCCAGAAAAGCGATTATGTATTCGCCCGAGGAGTACCCACTACCACCCGAGTAGGTTGTCCTCAGCACGTCATCGGCCGCGCGTATTTGCTCAAACTCACTGTAGCCTTCGTTTGCGGTAGTACCGGCCGCAGCCTGAACCACGACCAGCGCAGCCGTTAGTTGAGCCGCGCTAAGGCCACTGAATTCCAGACCGTTCCGGATGCTGACGCCCCCCGGCAGGTTCGACCATTTGATGGCGTTTGCTTTCGTCAGCGCCGGTTGTACGGTCGTTTTCTGAGCATCAGTTAAGGTGGCTAAAAACGCGTTGGCGGCCGTTACCACGCCAGCCACACCCGACGTTGACCCCGTTGCGATGGTCGTGCTGGAGGCACCAGTCGTGATGGTGGCAACGGCGGTACAGGTGCCGGATGCATAGCCCGGTACTGTGATAGTCAGCGTTTCTGACGTTACACTCGACGTGCCGTCGAAGGTCAGTGGAATAACGACCGTCGTTTGTCCGGCCGTTAGCGCCGTGGTGAACGTCGCGGGCGTAAAGTTGGCGCTTGAACTGGCAATGGCAAACGTAGTCGTCCCCACCGTTGCGCCCGTTAAGCCAACCGTCAACGTTGTACTTTGAGCCGTCCCGCTGCTGATAAAGTCACTGGTGCTGAGCGTAGTCGTTGCACAATTAAGGGCGGGCGTGGTCGTGGCTACCACGTCGTTGTCTTCCTTGCTACAGGAAAGGACGGCTACTGATGCCCGAATGATTCGTCTGTTCATACTATACTGATGAGCTTGATGAATTGGAGTCTGCCCACTCTCAAAAAAATCTACACTAAGAGAGAGTGTTTTGTTGCAACGAGTCTGGTAAATGTGACGAGTCCAGCAAATGTTGGGGTGAATTCGTTCGTTTCGTTCAGGCAAATTATCCAGCCGCCACGGGTCCTGTGTATCGTGGTGACTAGGTAATTCAGTTTACTGCTTACCGACTTCGGCCAATTACCGCCGGGTTCTCGCCTGCACAAACGTACCGTCGGCGGCAAACAACAGCTCGACCGATCGGCCCGTGGTGGGGGGCATAATCATTTTAAACTGCCCTGTGGTGTTCGTGCCAGGCGCTCTAATTGTGGCTCCGGCGTAATTGGTGTGATGTTATTCTGTCTTTCTACCTGATTACGCCGATCATACCCGGCCTGTTGCCGAGACTCGTGCAATTGCGGCCAATTGGGAAAAATTTGGGGTGAAATCGGCGTACGCACTACGATTTCAACGACTGTTTTCTGATTCGCGTAATGGGGTACCCTAAGCCATTCATGGACGTCATGAATGCAGCCGCCCTCAGTTGATTTATTTCGTGTTTAACGGCTGAAACCAAGTAATCCACATCCTCTTTCGGGCGGGCCGCCAGACGGAAATACTGAGGGCTGCACCCGATCTTATTGCCGCAGTTGCGCACGAAACACTGCTGATTGAGCAGCAACCGGTCCCGCAGTACGTCGCCGTTGATGGCGTCATCCAGCTTTACATAAACAAAATTGGCAAAGGACGGAAACACGGTCAGATCGGGGATGGATTCGAGCGCGGCTTTGAGGTACTCACGGTCCTGAATCACCCGTAGCCGACTCATCTCATAATCGGCTTTTCCGTCGATGACTAACTTCAGCAAGAGTTCAGTGATGCCGTTGACGTTCCAGAACGGGACGTGTTTTTTGAGCTGGCTGATGTTAGCCGGGTGGCCTATGGCGTAGCCCATTCGCAGGCCGTGCAGGCCCAAATTTTTGCCCAGACTCTTTAGCACCCAGGCATTGGGGAATTGAGCGACCAGGTCTTTTACGGTTGGCGGCTCCGGCATCGAGAAGTCGATGAACGACTCGTCAATGATGAGCGTGTCTAAATAACTCAGTTCTCGCATGATCTGGACCACTTCATCCCGCTGCATGATGGAACCGGTGGGATTGTTGGGGTTGCAGAGCACGGCGTTCTTTACACCCGAACACTTCACCGCCTGCACGAACGCATCGGGCGTTAGACACTGGTTAGTCGCATCCGAGTAATGAACGAAATGCACGTTTCGGCCCAACCCTTTCGGCTCATCCGTCCACCGGCCAAAAGACGGTACCGGCACCAGTACGTTATCCTGCACGAACAGGGTGTTGAGCCAGGAGATGAGTTCGGTGGAGCCGTTGCCGACGATAACGGTGGCCGGGTCGGCGATGTCGGCAAACTGGCAGACGATTTCAGCAATCTGCGCGTTGCCGCTCGGATAATATTTCAGGGCGTACGGCATTTTCTCGTACAACGCACTCATGATGGCGGGCGTTGGGAAGTACGAGTTGACCGGAATGCAGTAATCCTTTAGCTGGTCGACACGGTTAAAGTTGTCGGTCAGGCTGGCATAGGATGGGCTGTGGGCCTGGCTGCGGAAGAGGGCAATATCGGGCTGGGAGGCTACCGACGATTCTACGACATTCATGGTTGATCTTATTTATGTTGCGTAGAATCTGCTTCATCGTGGGGGAATTCGCCGGGGCTGTTTTATAATGACAGTTCAAAGGTCGCTGACGGCAGGGAGCGGTTGAAAAATAGGTGGCCGGAGCGTCAATTGTGGGGGTAAATAGTGCCGCATTGTGGCGAACGGGCGTTTTGCGGGGACGAACGTCTACGCCCGGAATACGCCAAAGAATTCGCTTTCGTAGGTGCTGCCGAGTGGTATCTCTTCCTCGCCAATTATAATGACCTTGTTGCGGACGGCCTGGACTTTATCCAGCGATACGATGAAAGAGCGATGCACCCGCACAAAGCGTTTGGGTGGCAGTTTTTCGAGCATAGCCTTCATCGTCAGCCGCACGACCAACGGCTTCTGGCCCTGCAAATGAATCTTCAGGTAGTTATCCAGACCCTCAATAAACAACGTGTCGGCCACGGCCACCTTGACTAAGCTGTAGTCCACCCGAAAAAACAGATACACCTGCTGCGGTTCGCCCGATTGACGCAGGAATTTGTACTGCTCATGGGCTTTCTGAACCGCCTGCGAGAACCGGCCGAATGTGAACGGCTTCAGCAGGTAATCAACGGCCCGCAGGTCGTAGCTCTGCACGGCAAATTCGCTGTAGGCCGTCGTGAAAATGACCATCGTCTGCTGCGACTGGAGCGACGCACTGATCGACTTGAAAAAATCAATTCCCGATTCTGCGGGCATGTTGATGTCAGTAAACAGCAGGTCTACCGGGTTCTCTTCCAGATAAAGCCTGGCCTCGCCCGTGCGGGTAAACGTTCTGCGCAGATCAACGAAGTCAAGTTGGTTGCAAAAGGCGTCGATCACGTCCAGCGCGGGCAGTTCGTCGTCTAAAGCAATAGCTTTTATCATTTTGTATTACGGTAAACTTGTATTCCTGTTTTTGGGTGTACGTGCTTGGTTATCACCGGACTTAAGCCCTAAGGTACGGTAACACGTAAACCCACCAACATTACATGGTGTTTATTGTCAAGGCTTGATGGCATGCGGATAGAGTTTATAGTGTTCCCGCAACAGGTCCTTTCCGTAATCGTTGCCGTTTGACGTACGGACGATCGTATGAATGTGCTGTCGGCTGGGCGCTCGTGGGCCGAGCGGTCCCGCTCCAGATCCCGCTGACCGTCCTAAAAGACGGCCCCCTGATGGTCAAACTCAATGAGAATGACCGGACTTTGAACGCGGTAGTATAAAACGCTGCCTGTCCTGGTCTGGCCAATCCAGGCAAAATAAGTGTCCCAGATGTGTTGCCGAACGTCGGCCATCTTCACCTTCGCGTGCCCTTCGTCCAGGTTGCCCACGTGCTCCCCGATCAGGTCCAGCAGTTGGCTAATCTGGCTGGTCGTCAGGTCCGAACCTTGAACGCCGGTGTAGTCAATCACTACGTTATCCTTAAAAGCTTCGGCAAGGATATTATTGCGTGTTTTAGCCGAGTCGAGCACCGCTTTCCGGCGTTGCGCATCCGTCAGCCCGTTTACGAAAGCCAGCGCTTTATCCTGCTCGGGCTGTAAAATGCTCGTACCGGCGTACTGGCCGGAAGTGGCCGTGACGGGTTCGGACCCCATGAATGTGGGCGTCATCACCACCTGATCGCCCAGCACAACGTAATTGATAACCAGGTGATGGCCGTTGATCTGCCAGCCCCATGGTTCGGTGTTGGACGGGGTTCCCATGATCGTTGGCCAGTACAAATTCTCGTTCAGGCGCGTGAAATCGCCGGTTAGTTCGCCCAGCGTCTGGTTCAGGTGGCGAATATCGTGGGCTAATTTCACGCCCTTCGCGCTCAGTGCTGATTTCAGCAGGATCAACGCGGCCGATAGTTGCTCCGCCGACATGTCAGCAAAGCCCATGCCCTGCCGTTTGTAGAAGTCGACGTTGCTCCGCTTGCGCCATTCCGCGTCATCGACTGGAAACAGCGTTTGCGAACGCTGCGCCGGGGTCAGCGACGCAATGAACCTCTCGGCCGCTACCCGAACGGGCCGGGTGCTCACCCCCGTCCAACGAACCGGAAACAGGTTGGGAACGACGGTGCCATTGGTCGTAACTCCAGTAAGCGGTTCGCTCAGGGCCCGGGTTTCCTGACGGCTGAAATCGGGTGGACCGCCCGGCTGGGCTAGTGCAGTCAGTGTACCCGTCAAGGCGTAAAGCAGCACAAAAAGGCATTTCATGCCGTGTAGAGATCGATTCATGAGGAGTAGACTTCAGTGTAGTCAGCATGCGGTTAGGTCAATGTCAGCGTCAGGGCTACCTGGAAATGGCCCGGCGCGTCGTCAATCAATAACTGGTGGGCGTTCGGATACAGCAGCCTCAGTCGGTCTTTGGCGTTTGGCATCCCTACCCCGTTCGAGGCTTCGATGTGACTGGTCCGCACTTTGTGGTTAAAGACGTGCAACCGCAGCTCATTGGACTGAACCCTCAGTTCGATCCGAATCAGGGAGTCCTCATCGGGATTGACGCCGTGCTTGAACGCGTTTTCTATAAAGGAAAACAACAGCAGGGGCGCGATTTGCTGGCCTGCCACATCGCCCTCCAGCGTGTAATGAATCGGCACGGAATCCCGTAACCGGGCCCGTTGCAGGTCGATATAGTTATTGATATAATCCGTTTCTTTCTCCAGCGGCACTTTATTACGGTGCGCGTCGCGGATCATATAGCGCATAAAATCCGACAGTTTCACAATCGTTTCGGCCGTGCGGTCGTCTTTGCGAATGGCTAAAGCGTAGATGCTGTTGAGCGTATTGAACAAAAAATGCGGATGAATCTGGGCTTTGAGTTGGCGAAGCTCAGCCTGCAATTGATCAGTTTCAACCTGGTGGAGCCGAGTGGCCGTCTGAATGGAAATGGAGATGAGTGTACTGACGCTGCCTACCAAGAAAAAGATGGCCAGCTTCACCGGAAGCATTAGAGGGGGACCGTGGCCGTTATGAGGTTGTTCACCCGTTGGAAAGTGAGGAGGGCCGTCCGGGCGGTGTTCACGATCAACTGGTTTAGAAAAGGGAGTATGTTCATCGAGATGCGACTGAAACGGGAGCCCCGAGTAACCTTTCAGCATCATTTCCTCCACAAATAGTTGCCGGGCCCAGGCCAGTGGCGTATTTTCTGACGGTAATTTAAAAAAAAGCCATTGCTCGATACGGTATGGAAGATAGACAGAGGCTAGTATACAGCTAATTACGACAAGCGTGTATTTCCGGTATTGTTTAGCCAGAAACCAGCGGGGTACAAATACGGTGTGGTTCAAATAGGAGAATAGTACCAGGAAAAGATAGGCAACTGCGTTCTGAACAAGATGTTCGTGAGGTCTCAGCGGGGACCAGCTTACACCATCGTATCTAAAATAAACCAATGGCAGAATTGCCAGCGCGGTACCAATCAGTACGTAGGTGCTATGGGTTCTCAACCAGTTTGTCATTCATGCCTTCGATGTGTTGCAAAAATAAAGTAACAATACTTTGTAAAAGGGTAAAAGTGGCTAACAAGGCGAAAGTCGGGGTAAAAAGGGAGTAAACACTGGATTTTAATTAATCGGCGCATGTCTTACACTGAAATAGGTTGTCAATTTTT
>JANPJE010000482.1:0-32324 GCA_031425355.1 Spirosoma sp.
CGGGGGTAATGCAAAACAGGTCATTGACTGATTGCGATCAGGGTATCTTATGAGTAAATACCGCTGCTTTGTACGATCAATCAAAACCCGTTTCGTATGAAGACTATAGTAGTTCCGACTGACTTAAGCGAACTGGCCGATGGTGCTCTTCGGGTGGCCGCCGACTTAGCCCGTACCTACGGTGCCGAAATCCTGCTGGTGCACTACGTACCGTTTTCGATAGCCCGCGCCAACACGGTTGAAGGCTCGATGTCCATGCTCAGCTACCTCGATGAGCAGGAAGATGCCGATGAAGCCGAATTAGAGCAACTGACCCGGAACCCGGCGTATCAGGATATTTCCATTACCCCAATCACCTGCCGGGACGCTGACGGCCTGTATGAAGCCATGATAGGCCGACAGGCCGATCTGATTGTGCTGGCCACGCATGGCTCATCGGGCTGGGATGAGTGGCTCTTTGGTTCCAACGCCGAACACATCGTTCGGGATGCCCACTGCCCGGTGCTGGTGCTGAAACAGGCGGTCGTGCCCTTTGCTCCGACGAATGCCGTTGCTGCCATCGACATGGACGATGCCCTGAAGCAATACTGGCCATTATATCCGTTCACCGCAAACGGGAACAGCCTGAAACAATTCGTGTATGTGAGTACGCCCACTGACAACCGCGATCCCGAAGGCATACAGGACTGGATGCGGGAACTGGCCGGGGAAAACGGATTTACTGACTACGAACTGCATATCCAACATGCCCGCTCGGTAGAGAACGGCATCTTAAACTACGCCACCGAACGGCAGGCCGACCTGATTGTGGTATACACACACGGCCACACAGGCCTGCGTCATCTGTTGCAGGGTAGCGTTGCCGAGGACGTACTGAACCACGCCACCGTACCCGTGCTGATTATGCACCTAAAAGCTGATTAGCGGACATACGATTTAACCCTATCAATTCGTCAATGAAAAAGATCCTTGTCACGACCGACTTTTCCGCCAACTCGAAAGCGGCTTTGGTTTTTGCCATACAAGTAGCATCACAGTGTGAGGTTGCCCTTACCTTTCTGCATGTGCAACATGTGATGAGAATGACTTCCTGGAATGATGCTACGTATGCTGCTTACGAGAAAAGTGAGACGGCGAAAGCCCAAAAGACACTTGACGACTTTGTTGCATCAGTACATAAAAGCCTAAAAATCAGCCCCAAAGACCATGCATGCGTGATCAAAATTTCATCGTTCGTTGATAGCACGATCATGAATTATGCGGCTGACCACGCCTTCGACTTTATCTGCATTAGTGCGCGGGGAGCCGGAACCATCGAAAAACTATTTGGCACAACGACCGCCAACCTCATCAATCAGTCTTCGGTTCCGGTAATTGCCGTACCGGGTACGTACCGGGCGGCCAAACTGACCAGCATTCTGTACGCGTCCGATTTGAGCAGTCTTGAACCACAGCTAAAGCGAGTGGTCGATTTTGCCCGGCCAGTAGATGCTACGGTCGAAATGCTGCATTTCAGCACATCGCTCGACCCGGTTACTGATCCGGAAATCATCAATATGGCCATCCGAAAATTCTCGGACTATACTATTAACGTGCATCTGCAACCCCGTGATTTTGCGAGGACACTGGTAGCCGATATTGAATCGGCTCTGAAAAAAGCAAAGCCGTCTATGATGATTATGTTCACAAAACAAAATGAAGGGTTTTTCAGCCGATTGTTCCTGTCGAGCAACTCAGTTGATTTCTCATTCCTGACTACTGTTCCGCTGCTGGTGTTTAGCAAAACATAACGTTGATTTCCAACGTATTGATTAGTAAGTTCGCATGGAATGTCAGGTGTCATCTGTTGCCGCTACTAACCAGCGTTCCCGTTCCCGCTGCTGACGCTTGCATCGAGTTGATCAGCGGCTGCCAATACCGCACCGGGATTTCGCCTGTCCCCTCTCAGTAGGTAAGCGATCAATCGACAAGTCCAGGGACTTTTTTTACACCCAACGTTTCAAGTATTATGCCGCATCACAATCATACTGACCAGCCGACATCTGTTCCGGGCACGACTGCCGAATCGCACGCTGAACAGCAGCGAAGCGTCGCCCGGACTCTGCAACACGTCGGCCACGATAGCCACAGTGGACCGAACAGCCCCCACGCGCATCAGGGCCCAGTAAATATGGATCACGCTAAACAGGGCGGTCACGGGGGACATGACCACAGAGACATGATCGCCGATTTTTTGCGTCGGTTCTGGGTTTGTATGGCCCTGTCGGTGCCGGTTGTCGGGCTGTCGATGATGTTCCGGGATTTGACCGGCTACACCGTCGATTTCCCGTATCGGAGCGGGGCTGTGCTGGTGCTGGCGTCAATTATTTACGTGTATGGCGGCTGGCCGTTCTTGACCGGTATGGTGGCTGAACTTCGTGCCCGTAAGCTGGGCATGATGACCTTAGTCGCCGTGGCTATTACCACCGCTTATGTCTACAGCGTTGTCGTGTTAGTCGGGTGGCTGGCCGGGATGGATTTTTTCTTTGAATTGGCTACCCTGATCGACATCATGCTGCTGGGACACTATCTGGAGATGAAATCGGTCGCCGGGGCCTCGCGCTCGTTGGAACTGATTATACAGATGTTACCATCGGACGCTCACAAAGTGGAATCGGACCATCAAACCGGGGATAAAATCAATGACGTTAAGGCAATTACGCTCGTCGTGGGCGATGTCGTGCTGGTGCGACCGGGCGAACGCATCCCGACCGATGGGGAGGTGATTGAGGGTGACAGTGCCGTGAATGAAAGCATGCTGACGGGGGAAAGTGTACCGGTGCAAAAAAAACCGCTCAGTACGGTTATCGCCGGGGCGGTCAACGGCGAGGGATCGCTGACGATTAAGGTGACCCACCGGGGCGAGGACAGTTATCTCAACAAAGTGGTCAGGATGGTGGAGGAAGCCCAAAACGCCAAATCACAAACCCAGACGTTGGCCGATCGCGCAGCGGGCTGGCTGACCCTGCTGTCGTTGTCGGTTGGACTCATCACGCTCGTCGCCTGGCTATGGGCGGGCAAAGATGTGGCCTTTGCCGTCGAGCGCATGGTGACGGTTATGGTCACGGCTTGTCCGCACGCGCTGGGCGTGGCGATTCCATTGGTGGTGGCCATATCGACGGCTATTTCAGCGCAGAAGGGCCTGCTGATTCGCAACCGAACCGCCTTTGAAGAAGCCCGTAAGATCACGGCAATGGTCTTTGATAAAACCGGTACGCTGACCGAAGGCGAGTTTGGTGTCACCCGCGTAAACGTACTGGCAAACAATATGGATGAAACCTCCCTTCTGAGCATGACCGCAGCGGTGGAACAGCAATCGCAACATCCAATTGCGCGGGGCGTCGTTCGCGAAGCCAAAAAGCGGCAACTGGATTTACCATCAATCAGCGGCTTTCAGTCCATTACGGGAAAAGGCGTTTTCGCAACAATAGATGGTCGTCGGATAGTCGTTGCCAGCCCCGGTTATCTGAAGGAGAAAGGTATTGAGTTGCCCCCGGACGCAACTGGCAATGGAGCTGAAACTGTCGTATTCATCATAGTTGACGACCAGTTGGCTGGGTACGTAGCCTTAGCCGACCGGATTCGGGATGATTCTAAGGAGGCTGTTCAACGCTTGCAGGAGTCGGGTATCAAGGTGTACATGGCCACCGGCGACAACCAGCAGGTAGCGGACGCCGTTGCCAAAACGCTTGGTCTGGACGGAGTCTTTGCCGAAGTGCTACCCGACCAGAAAGTAACCATCATAAAAGACTTGCAGGCGAAGGGCGGTCTGACGGGTCGGCAGTTCGTGGCCATGACCGGCGACGGTGTGAACGATGCCCCGGCCTTAGCCCAGGCCAACGTGGGTATTGCGGTTGGCTCCGGCACCGACGTAGCGGCTGAAACTGCCGACATCATCCTGATTAACAGCAAACCCACCGACATCACGAACCTGGTCGAATTTGGCAAAGCGACGTACAATAAGATGATTCAGAACCTGTTTTGGGCGACGGGCTATAACGTCATTGCTATTCCGCTGGCGGCTGGTGTACTCTACCCGCATTTTGTCCTTAGCCCGGCCCTCGGTGCCGTGTTGATGAGTGCGAGTACAGTCATTGTAGCGTTGAACGCGCAGTTGTTGCGACGATCATTAAAATAAACGGCATTTCTGTGGATTATTATAGTACACCAATTGCCGACGTAGCCCGTTCGCTGAATACCACCCCCGCCGGGCTTGACTCCGCCACGGCCCAACAGCGGCTGGCCGAAGGCGGGCCCAACCAGATTACCGACGCCCGAAAGAAAACCGCCTGGCGAATGCTGTTGCACCAGTTTACGGATGTCATGATTCTGGTGCTGATTGCGGCTGCTGTTATTTCGGGGGTAGTTGGTGAGGTGAAATCAACCTACGTCATTCTGGGGATTGTCATCCTGAATGCTATCGTTGGGTTTATTCAGGAATATCGGGCCGAAAAGTCGATGGAGGCCCTCAAAAAGATGGCCGCCAATCAGGCTCAGGTGCTGCGGGGCGGGCAGACTCTGTTAATAGCCACGGCTGACCTGGTGCCCGGCGATGTGACGCTGCTCGAAGCGGGCAACATCATCCCCGCCGATGTCCGGTTTCTGGACACCCATGCCCTGAAAGTCGATGAATCGTCGCTGACGGGGGAATCGGATAACGTCGAAAAAAACCCCAATGTGCTGCCAACCGGTGATTATCCGCTCGGCGACCGGCTGAATATGGGTTACAAAGGTACGTTCGTGACCAACGGGCGGGCCACAGCCTACGTCGTCGCCACCGGCATGAACACTGAACTGGGAAAGATTGCCAGACTAATTCAGACCGACGAAACGACGACACCCCTGCAAAAACGGTTAGCCACCTTTGGCAAAGGCTTATCGGTCGGGGCATTGGTGATTTGCCTGCTGTTTTTCGGGGCTGGCTGGCTGCGGGGGGAGCCGCTCCTGAATTTACTGCTGCTCTCCATTTCATTAGCCGTAGCTGCTATCCCCGAAGCCCTGCCCGCCGTGGTTACGGTTGCCCTGGCATTAGGAGCGAAACGATTGGTGAAAAGCAACGCACTGATTCGTAAGCTGCCCGCCGTGGAAACGCTGGGGTCGGTCACCTATATCTGCACCGATAAAACGGGAACGCTGACGCTCAACAAGATGACGGTGGAGGAAATCGACCAGTCGCCAACGTTTGCCCTGCCCGTTTTGACTAACGGCGACGGGCTGCTGACGGCGATGGCACTCAACAACGACGTAACCCATAACACGGATGAAAACTGGCTTGGCGACTCAACCGAAGTAGCCTTGGCGCATTATGCCGCTGATCGGGATTACGACAGAATTAAACTTGAAAGCCAATTTCCGCGCGTTGCCGAACTGCCGTTCGACTCGGAACGCAAGTGCATGACCACCCTGCACCAAACCGAGCAGGGCGTTCTGTGTATCACCAAAGGAGCGGTGGGCTCGTTGTTCAAACAACTCGACGCGAGTCAGCAAGCCGAAATTCCTGACCTTCGACGGCGCGTGGATGCGATGGCCGAACGGGGCTTCCGCACAATGGGTTACGCGGGTAAGCTGTTGCCCAAATTGCCCCCGGACGTTACGTCCGCCACCATCGAATCGGGCTTATTCTTTATCGGCTTCGTCGGTCTGATGGACCCGCCCCGCCACGAAGCCCGGCAGGCCGTAATCGAATGTAAACAAGCCGGTATTATTACCGTGATGATTACCGGCGACCATAAACTGACCGCTAAAGCCGTCGCTGAATCCCTGGGTATCATTTCGTCGGCTGATGAACTGGTGCTTACCGGGCCGGAACTGACAAAATTAGATGATCCGGCGTTTGATGCGATTGTCGAAAAAGTGCGGGTTTATGCCCGCGTTGATCCAGCCCAGAAGTTACGTATCATCAATGCTTTGCAGGCTCGCCACCAGTTCGTGGCCATGACCGGCGATGGCGTCAACGATGCCCCGGCTCTGAAGAACGCAGACATCGGTATTGCGATGGGCATCAACGGCACGGAGGTCTCCAAAGAAGCCGCGCACATGATTCTGCTCGACGATAATTTCGCGACCATTGTGAAAGCGGTGAAGCACGGGCGACGTATTTTCGACAACATCCTGAAGTTTATCCGCTACATCATGTCGGGCAACGCGGGCGAAATCGTCGCGCTTTTCTTCGCGCCTTTTTTCGGGTTACCTGTCCCCTTGCTGGCGATCCATATTCTGTGGATTAACTTGGTAACGGACGGTTTGCCCGGCCTGGCGTTAGCCTACGAACCCGCCGAAAAAAACAGTATGCAACGCCCGCCCATCGACCCCAGGCAAACCATTTTCGCCGACGGACGGGACGGTTGGCCGCTGCCATGGTTTGTTCTGTGGGTCGGGGTGCTAATCGGAGCCGTCACCATCGGTATGGAAGCGTGGGCGATCCGGAGCGGGATTTCCCACTGGCAAACGATGACGTTCACTGTGCTGTGTTTCAGTCAGTTGGGCAACGCCATTGCCATCCGTTCCCGTCGGTCGTCAGTATTCAGTATGGGTTTGCTGGCCAACAAGCCCATGTTGGGCGCTATTACGTTGACCATCGCGCTGCAACTGATGATTGTTTACACGCCATTCTTCAACGACCTTTTCAACACCCAGCCCCTGACATGGTCTGAACTGGGCATTACGGTAGCTGTGTCGAGCATCGTTTTCTGGGCCGTCGAGATTCAGAAGTTAGTCATCCGGCAGTGGGGAAGTAAGCGTGAACCGGCCCCGGCAAAACCCGCCGTTGCTGCCTTGCCTACGATGGCAAATAGCGGATAGTTTATGCATACACAACCGTACGCGTGAGGTCGTTGACAGGCTCAGCGAATTTACGGTTTCACCAGTACATGTTCGAGTTTGCCATTTATTTCCTGTAGCAGAACGAACTGTTTCTCCTGCGTATCGAACAGGGTTTTGATTTGCTCCTCCAGCAATATATCTACCTTCTGATTCAGGCTGCGGATTTGCATTTCTGCTTTCAGATTGATCAGGTAATCATTTTCGCTCCGCATCCGGTCTTTTTCTTCCTGCCGGTTTTGGCTCATCATAATGATGGGGGCCTGCAACGCAGCAATACAGGACAGGATCAGGTTCATTAAAATGAAGGGATAGGGGTCAAATTTATAGTGGCCGATGGCCAGTACGTTGAAAATAATCCAGCCCGTCAGGATAAAACCAAACAGGATAATAAACCGCCAACTACCGCCAAATCGCGCGACTTTATCTGAAAGCTTTTGCCCCTGCGTCAGCACTTCCAGCGGGGGATTTACGAGGTTGTGAATGACGAGTTCCTCAGCCACAAGCGTCTCTCTCACTATCTTATGCAGCTTTTCGAGATGTTGATTTTCATCTAATAATAGCTGATCGATTTCGGTATTATTCATTTTGGTGTTTTCTAAATATCAGTAAGCAGACTATGGCGTGTGAAAGTCGGCCTGAGTGAGTTATTTATTTTTTGTATCTCATTCTGACGGTTGGCAGCAAAGCGACAAAGAGTATAGCTACGGCCAGAAACATATAAACTGTGTGCAGCCAATCGACGGCCTGGAGAAAAACCATTTCGACCTGAATCCAGATGATAAGCGCGAAAGCCACATAAATACTGCCCGTCCACGCCCAGTGCATGTCGGGGTAAAAATTAAATCGCTCGGCCATATCACTTTTAGGCTTTCTCAGTAAAGCAATGACTAATCCGCACGGAGCCAATCCCAGCACGATGAATAGTATAATTCCCGGTATCAAAAAATTGGTAAAGGGCGATTTATCCAACATCGACAGAGGCATACCGAACAAGGCACCGCTGGGAGAAAGTATGAATACCCCACCGCCCCCAAGGGCGCCCAATCCAAGAAATGCCAGTAAAATCAGCAGGGTAGTTTGGCTTGTTTTTCCTGGCTTAATCCTCCTTTCACTTTTGATGTCTATCATATCCCGACTCAACTAATTTACTCCGCAAACATCCCGATGGTACCTGTTTCTATGTCCGCACAAACAAGTCAACGAACCGACGAAGCGAAACGGGTTCGGGATACGTTTTCACGTAGCCGGTACGGAGGATAAATTGAACCGTATCGCTAATGCCGATGGATTGATTGATGGTTTGATTCGTCGATGATTCTTCCAGTATCTGCGTCATCGGGTGAATGGCAATGCCCCGGTCCCGCACGGTTAAGAATAACCGTTGCATTCGTTTACCCGTTTCGAGCAGCGTTTCTACCGAGTTACCGTTGCTGGTAATCAACAGCCACCCAGCCGATTGGGCTACCTGCTTTTTTACGGTGTCAATGGTTTGGTCTTTGAAACTGGCTTTCATGACGGCTGATTTACCATAGAAGTTTCGCAAAACCCAACCGGGAATTCCATCGATTTCCATACTTGCCGTAGTGAGTCCGTCCCGATATTTATCGGCATCCCGGCTTGAAAATCGTATCCAGTCGGCCAACTCTTGTTGAGCCGCATCCCGATACGATTGAATCCGGTTGGCTTCGATGGTTTGCTCGTTCAACCGGTGATAATTCGTTGCCGTATTGGGGATAAAGTGGATGAAATCAGGTTCGCCGTTGGTCAGGTAGGTGACGTCTTCCTGTTTCAATACATCACCGAGGTAATTTGACCGCACGGTTCTGCGTCGTATTATTTTTTGGGTGTCATATGCCGGCGTATTGCCTGATTTTCGCAGCTTTACCTCGACCATGTCTTCATCCTGATTACTCGTGGCAATCGTATCGAGTTGGCAGGTATAGCCTAAGCTACTGGCGGCATACTCAAGGTTTTGCAGGAAAGCTCCAATCGACAGGATGGTTTCCCGCTGGGTGGGGTCAACACCGGGAAGCCACCGGCTTTTATCGTTGCCGACGAGCCAATGGTATGGTTCAAAGTGTTTTATGAACCAGGGCTGGGTGTTGTGGCCGCTCGGTGCGAGGGACGCCAGAAACAAAATGGCACGTTCATCAGCGGTCAATTGAGTAGGGCCGGTGCCGGTTAGCCCGCTATCTGCTCTGGTGAAATTACGTCTATCGCTGAGCAGGTAATACGTGCCGCCGGCCAGAACAATACTGGCTCCGGCGATGCCTAAAATTTTCCGTCTGTTCATGGCTGATTAGTTGGAGACAATTGGGCCGAAACCGTTGAGTTGGAGAGGTGACGCTTCGCAATTTCTTCTCCCCACGAATAGGCCATCGACACCGTGACGGCAATGTTGGATTCGGTCCCGCGTGATTCGTCATTTGGCCTCAGAAGCCACAGAGGACGGGAGTCCAGCAGGTTGGCTTTTCTGTTTAGAATCAACTTTTCCAGTGCTTTTTGTGAAGCCCCTGTCGAACCGCTCCCCAGTGTAATAGCCACGACAGATTTGCCCTCCAGCGTCACTTGTTTTTCGATAAAATTACTCAAGGCCCAATCAGGCCGCCAATTGTAGGTGTTGGCGCAAAACACATACAAATCGATTGGCTGATTTTCAATGTCGGTGGCTGCTGCGACGGTGGCAATAGTCACCCGCATACCCTGATCGGCGAGGGCCTGACCAAACGACCGGCTCACCTGCTCGTCCAGATTATAGAACGGATCAGGATCATAAACAATCAGCACCCTCTTTTTCGCGGTCTGACTGCCCAATGTCCAGCTTCGTTTTGGCCCGACCCGTTCTGCCCATATTGTCAGGAGTGTCCATACACCCCCAATTGCCAGCACGGCAATACCGGTTATTGTGAGTAGCTTTTTCATGATTTCTGTGTCAGTATTTCTGCCAGAGTCTGGCTCCGATTCGTATAACGGGCGATACGTCGGCATTGGGAATGTTGTACCGTACATCGCCAAAATCCGCGCTGTTATTGCGCCGTAAATACAGATGCACACCCGGCTGCACGTAAAAAATCCGGCCAATGAAAAACTGGTAGCTAAGGCCTAAACCGGTATCAATACTCTTGATATCTTTGGTGATCCCCGTACTTTGCTGTTCAATGCCGAACGTGTGGCTTTCGAGATAAGTGTAGAGTTCAAGGTTTTTCCAGACGTTATAGCCGAAGAAAATGCCGGGCGACGTATTGTAAAATCGTTTGAAGGCCGGTGACGAATTTTTCAGGCCAACCGTTTCCGCATTGTAAGTACCTCCGTTAATGACACTGGCCCGTACCCTGAATTTTTTGTACCGATAGCCAATGGCGAAGTGATAACCGCCGAACAAAAACATCGGTACTAAGCTCTCGACTTCGAGGGCTTGCTTCACTTCGTGATTTCGTGGATTAGGATGCCAGAATGAACTCGCTGACGAACCGGTTTGGGCAAAGAGGCTTGATGCCGTAAGTGATACAACCGCAAAGAAAAGTGCTATTTTTTTCATATGTCCTGCCTGTTGAGTATTCGTTTCAGATGTCAGGCAAAGCTATATCAAGACTGACCGCGCTGCCATGAGAAGCATCAGCAATCCGTATGATCTTCCCGCCAATTTTTCACTATTAATCTGGGTACATTAGCAATCTGATGGCTTAATAGAAAAACACAGGATGACTAAGTCACTCAGTCTATTTTCGATAAAACTGATCCATACGATCATCTGGCTGTTCATGGTCGGCGTTATTGTCTACGTTCTTTATTGCGGACTCGCAGACGACATAAACGTTTACACCTGGATTGCCATTGGGCTGGTCATTGGGGAGGGTCTGGTTTTGCTCATTTTTGGCGGTCGTTGCCCGCTAACGATTATCGCCCGAAACTATTCGGATTCGGACCGGGATAACTTCGATATATTTCTACCCAACTGGTTGGCTCGTTACAACAAACTGCTGTTCACCATCATTTATGTAATTGGTCTGATCATGGTGGGATATAGACTGCTATACCGGGTGTAGTACTTAATAAGCCTGGGGCTGATCGTAGTCAATGTCGCGCAGGATGAAGCGGGCATACGGTTTTTCTTCGCCGTCTACAACCCAGGTGGCACTGGCGCGGGTTGGCACTCGCAGGCCGTGCATCTGGCGGTAATCGGACAGATACCCAGTCCAGGTCTGGATGTTCGTCTCGTCAATGTACCGTTGCGCCTGGTAGCGCACCATTTCGCCTTGCTCGTTAAATGTCATCAGGCAAGTAACGGTTTGGCCTTGGTCGGTTAGGGTAAGCGTGGCCGAATTGTCGTCTACCGGTGACCAAACGGCCTGCCCGCCGGGCAGTAAACTGGTCGGAAACCAAACGGCTTCGGCCACCCAGCGCAATAACTCGCCTTGATCGTAGCTGGGGCCATGTCCCCGCACAATGGGCAGAACACCCAGTAATCGTACCGTCAGACTCCCCCGCCCGGCCACGTACTGGTCGCAGGCACTGAACCAGGTTGTGGTACCGATCCAGATATAGCCCGGCGCATCGGTCAGGAAGTATTCTTCACCGGAGATTGCTATCCAATCTTTTTTCAGATCGGTTTTGAACTGGCCGTCGTGCCGAAGCCGGGCAACTCGTACATACGGCTGGCCGGGTTTCAGTACGTGCCGAAAGTACCGCTGTACGGGCGTAGGCAGGCCGGTTAGCTGAGCGGGATCGTAGGTTTTGACTGGGCCGGTTTTGGCCGATGAAAACAAATTCGCTACGTCCCGGCGCGACTGACGAGCCACGAGCCACCGACCGGCCAGCAAGGCAATAACAGGAACGGCGAGGGCCGATAGGATTAAGGCATTAGTTTGACGTGTCATTGCATGTGTTGATTATGGAGTATGTTATTACCATGATCTATTGATTATGAGATGATTGCGTTCGGAAACCGCTTATAGGGCCAGCCGCCACCAGCCATATACGTCCCGGTACACCTGAACGGCTCCGGTTTCGTCCATGTCCACCAGATTATAAGTAATGATAACCGGCACGTTGGTCGGCAGAGGTATCGTTTTGGGGCTGGAATTGAGCAGGCACGTTGTCAGATAGGCCGCACTCAGGCGGCTGTAACCAAATAACAAATTAGCCAGTTCGGCTGGCTTTTCGACCCGAATGCACCCATGGCTCAACTGCCGGTCGTTCCTGCTAAACGCCTGCCTTGCGTTGGTATCGTGCAGGTAGATGTCGTAGGGGCTGGTCACATTGAATTTCAACACGCCCAGGGCGTTATCACACCCCGTCGACTGCCGCAGCCGATAGGGAAATGATCCGATCTGGCCGGACTTCGTCGTGGTTGCCCAGTTGATAGTCTTGGGGTCTACGACCTTCCCTTTCGCATTGATAACCTGTAGGTTCATGGCCTCCAGCGTAACGGCAGGGTTCTTTCGGATTTTTGGCAGTAGCTCCCTGACCGTGATTGAGCGCGGTACGTTCCAGTAAGGATACAGCACGACGCTCGGAATGAAGGCGGTAAACAGGGGCGTTGGCGTTGCGGGTTTCCCCACCACAACCCGGCTACTGAGCAGCGTGTTGCCCTGCCGGTCGATAACCCGAAGTGTTGCCGAAGGAATGTTGACAACAACGCGCTGATCGGCGGCAAAACGGTTTAGCCAGCGGTAGGTGTTGAGCGTTTCCTGAACCTGTTCAATGGTGAGCGAATCGGCCATGTAATCATCCACCAGACAGCGCATGCAGTAGGCGATCAGTTGCCGATAATGCCGGTCGTGCGATTCAAGCGAATCCAGCAACGGACACCAATCCGCCCCAGTCAGAAACTGGTAGCTCAACGCGTTGATATGCACCGTATCGACGCGTTCGGGCACCCCCTGGTAACTCATCTGGCGGGGCGTTCGGCCATAAACGATCTGGGTAAAATAGCGCGTCAGACAAGCTGAATCGGGTTGAGCGCACAGGCTGTCCACGCCGATGGCATGGGCATAGGTACGCAGTCGGGACCAATCGCCGGTGATCTGGGCATCAACGGATGGGGTAGCTAAACAGAGTAGTGAACTAAGTAGGAACCGGCGCATAGGTACGTTGGAGTAATAAAAACCCCCGATTATCCGGTAAAGATGCAGCCCGCTCAGTGGCCCTTTAGTGACCATACTTAGCCCGCTGTCTGACCTTAATCAGCCTCTGGCCTGACGCGGGTCATGGGCCTGGCTTTTCATTCCGGCCATCTTTGTGGTATTAACTCTTCTCGGGTCCGATTGCTGAACAGGCCAGAATTCGTGCTCAGTTGATGTTCATGCTGCTTCAGGTAAAAATTCATATGCTTCCCAACGCAACCCTATGACAACGCTGATAAAAAAGGACAGTCTGCCCCCGCACCAAAAAGACGGAACGGGCGGCTCAAAAACAATCACCGTAGCTGACCTGTCAGGCAAAAAAGTGATTTGCAAGACCTTTCTGCCGGGCGACCGGATGGCCCCGCACCAAGCCCCGACCGACGTATTCGCGCTGGTGCTGGACGGGCAAATAGACATTTCGCTGGGCGGCACTTCGTTAGACGAGGAAACCAGCGGGATGCCGCCCACCCGGTTTGTGGCGGGTGATTACGTCGTTTTCCCTGCCGGTATGACCCACGCGCTGACGTGCATTGAAACCGCCAGATTACTGATCTACCGGTAATCGGCCTGCCGCCTGATCCGCTCATGCCGATACGGTCACCCTTGAACAACGGCGGCACCGATAGTCGCCTAATTAGTTTACTCATTTACACCATTTACTCAACGATTGACAGCTTATGGACAGGGACTTACAAGGAAAAACGGCCTTGGTAACCGGAGCCGCTTCGGGTATTGGCAAAGCCATCGCGCTGCTCTACGGTCAGCACGGAGCCAAGGTAATGGTGTCCGACGTGGACGAAGTGCAGGGGCAACAGGTAGCCGAACAGGTGACAGTCGCAGGAGGCAACGCCCGGTTTTTCAAAGCCGATGTCGGCGACCCGGTCCAGTGCCAGCAGTTGGTGCAGGAAACCGTCTCGGCCTTTGGCTCGCTCGACATTGCCTGCAACAACGCCGGTATTGGTGGTGAGCTGAATATGACCGCCGATTATAGTCTGGAAGGATGGCAGCAGATCATCAACGTAAATCTCAACAGTGTTTTCTTTTGCCTGAAGTACGAACTGGCCGTAATGCTCAACCAGGGGAGTGGCGTCATTGTCAATATGGCTTCTATACTCGGTCAGGTTGGCACTCCTGGTTCGCCGGGATACGTAACGGCGAAGCACGGTATGGTTGGGCTAACGCAAACGGCCGCCATAGAGTACGCGTCAACCGGTATTCGGATTAATGCCGTCGGCCCCGGCTACATCGACACGCCCTTACTGAGTCAGCTACCCCCGGAAGTTATTCAGCAATTGGTTAGCCTGCACCCGATTGGAAGGCTGGGCAGAGCGGAGGAAGTCGCGGAGTTGGTCATCTGGCTCAGTTCCGACAAAGCATCCTTCGTTACCGGCTCGTATTACCCGGTCGACGGTGGGTATCTGGCTAAATGAACACAATCTGCTATGACCGCCGAAAAGGAACGTATTTTAACCATCAACGGAGGTTCGTCAAGCATTAAGTTCGCGGTCTATGAAGCGGGGGAATCCCTTGAAAGAAATCAATCCGGGCATATTAGCCGGATTGGCCTGCCGGGTACGACGCTGACGTTTTCCGATACCGCTACCCAACAGCCGATTATTTACCCGGTGGATGCTGCCGATTATCCGACAGCGGTGAGTTTTCTGGTCGACTGGCTGGTGAGGCAACCTTTCTTCGCTTCAGTCAGGGCGGTTGGGCACCGGGTCGTTCATGGCATGATGCACACCAAACCGGAACGCATTACGCCGGAGTTGATCGCTGAACTCCAGCGCATTAGTGCTTATGATCCTGACCACCTGCCCGGTGAACTTTCCCTGATCGAAGCGATTCGAAAGCGCCATCCGAAACTGATCCAGATTGCCTGCTTCGATACGGCTTTTCATCGGACGATGCCGCGCGTGGCTCAGCTATTGCCTATTCCCCGTCGATTCGATGCGAAAGGAGTACGGCGCTACGGATTTCATGGCCTGTCTTATGCGTATCTGCTGGAAGAGCTTACCCGAATTGCTGGTGTGGAGACGGCAGAAGGCCGGGTCATCCTGGCACACCTGGGCAGTGGAGCGAGTTTGGCGGCTGTTCGGGATGGGAAAAGTATCGATACCAGCATGGGCTTTACACCGACCGGCGGTTTGCCGATGGGAACGCGAACGGGTGACCTTGATCCGGGGGTAGCCTGTTACGTCATGCAGTCGGAGCAGTTGACACCAGACCAGTTCAACCACCTCATCAACCATGAATCGGGCTGGCTGGGGGTATCGGAAACCAGTTCAGATATGCGGGATTTATTGGAACGACAGTCGGGCGATGTGCGGGCGGCTGAAGCGGTTGACCTATTTTGTTACCAAACCAGGAAAGGAATCGGTGCTTTTTCGGCCGTACTCGGTGGGCTGGAAACGCTGGTATTTTCGGGCGGTATCGGGGAGGAAGCCCCCGAAATTCGCGCCCGCATTTGCAGCGGCCTGGAGTTTCTGGGTATTGACATAGATGAACACCGAAATGAGGCCAATGCGGGCGTGATATCAACCGATGCCAGCCGGGTCACTGTCCGCGTCATGCCAACCGATGAGGAACAAATGATCGCCCAATCGGTCTATCGGCTTTTGAAGCCGACAAGTGATCAAAAAACTAATTCAACCGAATGAAAAAATGGAAACCATCATCCCTCAACAACCGAAGCAAAAGAGCTTACCCTCCATACCACTATCACCGGGGCAACTTCAACGAATAAATGCATTCTGGCGGGCCGCCAATTATCTATCGGTTGGCCAGATGTATTTGCGCGATAATCCACTGCTTCGTAAACCGCTGTTGCTGGAACATATCAAGCCGGTGCTGTTGGGACACTGGGGCACCACACCGGGGCAAAATTTCATTTACGCTCACCTGAACCGGGTCATCAAAACCTATGACCTCGACATGATTTACATTGCCGGCCCCGGCCACGGCGGTCCGGCAGTAGTAGCCAATACCTATCTCGAAGGCACCTACACTGAGGTTTACCCCGATATTAGTCAGGATGAGGCCGGATTGAAAAAGCTATTCAGGCAATTCTCGTTCCCCGGTGGTATTTCGAGTCATGCATCGCCCCAAATTCCCGGCTCGATTCACGAAGGGGGTGAGCTGGGCTATTCCCTGAGTCATGCCTTTGGCGCTGTCTTCGACAATCCCGACCTGATTGCTGCCTGTGTGATCGGCGATGGCGAAGCGGAGACCGGCCCGCTGGCGACGGCCTGGCATTCCAATAAGTTTCTCAGTCCGATTAGCGACGGGGCGGTGCTGCCGATTCTGCATTTGAATGGCTACAAAATAGCCAATCCGACGGTGCTGGCCCGTATTAGCCACGAGGAATTGGACCAGTTGCTACGCGGCTATGGCTGGACGCCGTATTTCGTGGAAGGCCACGACCCGGAAGAAATGCATCAGGCGATGGCCGCTGCTATGGATAAAGTTATCACCCAAATCAACCAAATCCAGCAGAACGCCCGTACTGAAGGCGATATGACGCGTCCACGCTGGCCGATGATTGTTCTCCGGTCACCAAAGGGCTGGACGGGGCCAAAAGTCGTCGATGGGCGGCCCAACGAAGGCCATTTTCGCTCGCACCAGGTTCCATTAGCCGTGTCGGCCACCACGCCCCCGGAGCATCTGGCCCAATTGGAAAGCTGGCTACTCAGCTACAAACCCGACGAACTTTTCGATGAGCAGGGGCGGCTGCTACCCGAACTGGCGGAACTCGCCCCGCAGCGTAACCGGCGGATGGGCGCAAATCCACAGGCGAACGGGGGCTTGTTACTCCGTGACCTGCACCTGCCGGATTTCGGCGAGTACTCGGTCGATGTACCATCGCCGGGAGCAACAAAAGCCAGTGATACGAACGTGTTCGGTCAATTTCTTCGGGATGTTATCAAACGAAATCAGACCCCGAGGAATTTTCGCGTGTTCGGCCCCGATGAAACCCTGTCAAATCGACTGGAAGCCGTTTTTGAGGCCACCAACCGGCAGTGGAATGCCGATACCGCTGAGAACGACGAGTTGCTCGCCCCAACGGGCAGCGTGATGGAGATGCTCAGTGAACACCAGTGCGAAGGCTGGCTGGAAGGGTATCTGCTGACCGGTCGGCATGGCCTGTTCAACTCCTACGAAGCGTTTATCCACATTGTCGATTCGATGGTCAACCAGCACGCCAAATGGTTGAAGATGACGCGGGAAATTCCGTGGCGGAGGCCCATTGCCTCGTTGAACTTCCTGCTGACCTCCACCGTCTGGCGACAAGACCATAACGGCTTCACCCACCAGGACCCCGGCTTTATCGATCACGTCATCAACAAAAAAGCGGATATCGTGCGCGTCTATTTACCACCGGATGCGAACTGTCTTTTGTCGGTGATGGATCACTGCCTGCGCTCCCGGCATTATGTGAACGTGATCGTGGCAGGCAAGCACCCGGCCCCCCAATGGCTGAACAGGGACGCGGCCCTGAAGCACTGCGCGGAAGGCATTGGGATCTGGTCGTGGGCAAGCAATGATCAGGGAATTGAACCGGACGTAGTGATGGCCTGCTGTGGCGATGTGCCAACGCTCGAAACGCTGGCGGCTGTCTCGATTCTACGGGAGCATTTGCCGGCCCTTAAAATCCGGGTAGTCAATGTTGTTGATCTGTTGAAACTACAGCGTCACACTGAGCACCCACATGGCCTGAATGATGCCGATTACGATGCCCTGTTTACGCGGGACAAGCCCGTTATTTTTGCGTTTCATGGCTACCCATGGCTGGTGCATCGGTTAACCTATAACCGTGCCAACAACAGCCAAATGCACGTGCGCGGCTATAAAGAGGAAGGCACCATCACAACGGCCTTCGACATGACGGTGCTGAATGAACTGGATCGTTTCCACTTAGTCATAGACGTACTGGATCGGCTGCCCCAATTAGGAAACACGGGTGCTTACCTGAAACAAGCGCTGAAAGATAAACTCATCGAACACAAGCAGTTCATTGTCAGGAATGGGGAAGATATGCCCGAAATTCAAAACTGGACCTGGCTTGGCAACTCCATTGACGATACACTCTGATACTTTGTAAATCAAACGAATACATGGTTCCAACAACAATGAAGGCAGCGGTCCTGCATGGGTATGGCCAGCCGCTACAGATTGAGCAGGTTCCCGTCCCGACCGTAGGCCCCGGTCAGATTTTGGTTCAGGTAGCGGCCTGTGGTGTTTGTCATACCGATCTGCACGCCATCGATGGCGACTGGCCCGTCAAAGCGACCCTGCCGCTGATTCCCGGTCATGAGGGGGTTGGAACGGTGGTGGCTGCGGGAGCCGGCGTCACCCATATCCGCGAAGGAGACCGGGTGGGTGTGCCCTGGCTGTACACGGCCTGCGGACATTGCGAATACTGTTATTCGGGATGGGAAACCCTGTGCCATGCCCAGCAAAATACTGGTTATTCCGTCCAGGGTAGTTTTGCCGAGTATGTCCTGGCTGATCCGGATTACGTGGGCCTTATTCCCGACGCCCTGTCGTTTATGGAAGCGGCTCCTATTCTGTGTGCGGGGGTCACGGTGTACAAAGGGCTGAAAGAAACGGAAGTCAAACCGGGCGAATGGGTGGTCATCTCCGGCATTGGCGGCTTAGGGCATTTAGCCGTTCAATATGCCAAAGCCATGGGTATGCACGTAGTTGCCGTTGATATCAGCCCAAAAAAACTCCGGTTAGCCACGGAAGTAGGAGCCGATTTAGTCATCGACGCCACCAAAGAAGATCCCGCTACAGTTGTTCAGGCTAAACTGGGTGGGGCGCAGGGCGTACTGGTAACGGCGGTCTCCCGAACCGCTTTTGCCCAGGGGGTTGGCATGTTACGTCGGCGGGGTACGCTGGCCCTGGTTGGCCTGCCACCCGGCGATTTTGATGTCAATATTTTCGACGTCACGCTGAACCGAAAAACTATCCGGGGGTCCATAGTCGGCACACGCCAGGACCTGACGGAAAGTTTAGCCTTTGCCGCCGATGGTCAGGTTAAGGTTCACTACCATACCGAGCGGCTCGAAAATATCAATCAGGTTTTCACCGATCTGAAAGCGGGCCAGATCGAAGGACGAATTGTCCTTGATTTTGGACCAATCAATTAAACCAGGTGGTTTCGCCGGCACATTAAACAGCATCAAAAAGCCGCGTCCAGTTTCTGATGACGCGGCTTTTTGATTAACACTTTTTGTAGGTACACCCGATTCATTTCACTTGCATCACTGGTTAGGAGTTACAAGGGTCGCCCATAAAATACGATTGGTACAGCTATCCTATAGTATGCGTAAACTACTGTTAAAGGAAGTAAGGAGTCCAGTCACACTTATTCTATTTCTTATGTGAGCAACTGCAATACTTGTGTAAACCAGCATAAAAAAAGCACCTAACATTTCTGTTAAGTGCTTTTTTTTCAGTGTCGGGGTGGCAGGATTCGAACCTACGACCTCCTGCTCCCAAAGCAGGCGCGATACCGGGCTACGCTACACCCCGAAGATTTACTCGTGTACTCAGCGGAGAGAGAGGGATTCGAACCCTCGGTACCGTTACCAGTACGACAGTTTAGCAAACTGTTCCTTTCGGCCACTCAGGCATCTCTCCGAAGCCAACCATCCTCTTCATGAATGATTGGGATACAAAGGTAAGGCTAAACAACATTTCTCGCAAGAACAATTCTATAAAATCTTTTCATAATTGTTACTTTCGCCCCTTCTGATGCCCTCAATAACGGTATAACCCGGCTCATCATCAGCCTGATACTCGCTTTTTATGAATTGGCTTTACCCATTTACCCGTACCGAATTTTTTTTTGTTGGTCTATTTATTAGCCTGTACGCAGTCTATATCTGGCGTACATTTCGGTTGGCCCGCCAACTCAATACGGCGGCCTGGGGTGTAGTGCCCAAGTTTTTTCTGCGTGGTAGCTACCTGACATTATTGATCATCGCGCTGCTTGGCCCGTCGTTTGGTGAACCAGAAGGTGATTTAGTTACTACCGGCCACGATACGTTCCTGATTGTCGACGTTTCCCGCTCTATGAACGCTGGCGATGTGGTACCAACACGCCTGGAACGGACAAAATACGACGTTCAGCAACTGTGTGACACCTTACCCGCCGACCGGTTCGGACTAATTCTGGCTACGGCTGAATCGTTCGTACTATCGCCGTTAACAGCCGACCATGATGCCCTCAAGCAGTTTGTTCGGGAAGTTAACACGAGTGCGTCGCCAACGGGAGGTGCCGATCTATGTAATGCCATTGCCCTTGCCCGCCATAAACTCCTCACTGATTCCACCACGCACCAGAGTGTAAGAGCCATTGTTTTATTTAGCGATGGCGAGACTATTAATTCCTGCGAGCGTAGTGAAATGGCCCGACTTCGGTCGTTTGGGTTGCCCCTGATAACGGTTGGCGTTGGTACGGAATCCGGTTCGTCTATTCGGGAGGGGCGCGATTTTGTGCGGGATGATAATCGCCGGATTGTCCGCAGCCGCCTGAATCGTCAATTCTTGCAGGATTTGGCACGCGACGGGCGGGGTCAGTACGTCGAGGCTGATGCCAATGGCCGCTATGTGAACGAGTTAGCCAGCATTATACGCTCGCTGAAGGGACGGCCGATTGACCAGCACCGCATAGCCGTTTCGACCAATAAATATTATTATTTCCTGCTGGCAGCTCTCGTGCTGCTGGCTCTCGACTTAATTGTAACCATCCGAACGTTCCGATTGTGAGTAGGTCTGCCTATTTCATCTTATTTTTGGCCGGTTATTCGTTAGTACACGATGCTTCACCTCTTAATTACCGCCTGGCTGTGGTGGAACGAATTGCTCCCGGCCAACCCGATCTCCCGCAATAATCAGATGCGACAGGAGGCTCTGGCGGCTTATGAAGGGGGGCAATACGGCCGGGCGCTGACGTTATACGCATATCTGAGCCGAACAACCACGACCATCGACCCGGCGGTACGGCTGAACCTCGGCCACACGTATTTCCAGTTGAAGCAATACACGAAAGCGAAACCGCAGTATGAAACCCTGCTCCAGTCCGACCGGCCCGATTTACGAACCGTAGCGGCTACGCAATTAGGAGTTATGGCCTGTCTGGAGCGCGACAGTGCCACTGCTCTGGCGTTATTTCAGCAGGCATTGATCGAAAATGCCGATAATGAACCAGCACGGTATAATTATGAATTAATAAAGAAATACTATTCCGGGAAACCGCCCGCAACGAACCCGCGTCAGAAGCCAGCCGATAAAAAACCTAAATTAATTAATAAGCTGCGTCCGGCGGGGGGGCAACAGGTTGAGCGGTCGGCCCGGCAGGATGAATTGTTACGTCGGTTTCAACGCCTGAATCTGACCGAAGAGCAAGCGATGCAATTGCTTGAGGCTATGGAGGGGGATGATTTGCCTTATGCACTCACTCGCTCGGCCCGTCGTCCGGCCAAACCGGCATCGGGGGCAAAGGGGTGGTAATTTTCTTACAGTAACAACAAAACCACATGAACGAAGTCGTATTAATTTCTGCCGTTCGAACACCAATTGGTAGTTTTGGGGGCGTTTTATCCACCTTGTCCGCTACCGATTTAGGCGCTGCGGCCATTCGGGGGGCGCTGGACCGGGCGGGCATACAACCCGATCAGGTGCAGGAAGTGTATATGGGCAACGTAGTGTCGGCCAATGTTGGTCAGGCTCCCGCCAAACAAGCCGCGTTGAAAGCCGGTCTGCCCGCCAATATTCCCTGCACAACCATCAACAAAGTGTGTGCATCAGGTACGAAAGCGATCATGCTGGCGGCTCAGACGATCCAGTTGGGTCAGGCCGATGTGGTGGTAGCCGGTGGGATGGAAAGCATGTCCAACACGCCCTATTACGTCCCGAAAGCGCGTTTTGGCTATAAATACGGCAATGCTGAACTGGTAGACGGCCTCGCCCGCGATGGTCTGGTAGACGTGTATGACCAGTGCGCAATGGGCGTTTTTGCCGACAAAACGGCTCAACAATATGGCATCAGCCGGGATGCTCAGGATGCGTTTACGGTGCAGTCGTACCGACGGTCGGAAGCCAGTACGCAAACCGGTCGGTTCGGGTCCGAAATTGTGCCAATTGAGGTAGCTGGCCGCAAAGGCAGCGTAACGGTGAATGAAGATGAAGAATATAAAAATGTCATTTACGATAAAATTCCAACCCTAAAAGCGGCTTTCACACCCGACGGGACCGTTACACCCGCCAGTTCGTCACCCATCAGCGACGGAGCCTCGGCGGTAGTGGTGATGAGTCGCAAAAAAGCGGATGAACTGGGTCTGAAACCGCTGGCCCGTATTCTGGCCTACGCCGATGCCGAACAGGAGCCGCAGTGGTTCACAACCGCACCCACCAAAGCGGTGCCATTGGCCCTCGAACGGGCCGGATTAAAAGCGGATGATATTGATTTTTTTGAGATAAACGAAGCGTTCGCTGTTGTGCCGCTGGCGTTCAGCAAGGTGCTGGAAGTGCCACAGGAAAAGCTGAATGTTTTTGGAGGAGCCGTGTCGCTGGGGCATCCGCTGGGGGCTTCCGGTGCGCGAATCGTGACGACGCTGACGAATGTATTGCAACAAAACGGTGGCCGATACGGTGTTGCCGGTATCTGCAACGGCGGTGGCGGTGCATCGGCCATTGTGATTGAGAAATTATAAATATTGTGTCAAGGGGTAGTCAGGGATGGTCAGGAGTAGTCAGATATTGTTAAGACTTGACTATTTCCTGACTACCATTGACCACCCCTGACCACCCCTGACTATTTTTGCCTGACCATTATTGCCCACTTGTATAAATGAACGCCATTCAGGAAACTAATTTCCAATTTCCCGGCCAAACGGGGTTTTATCGCGGTAAAGTTCGGGATGTGTATGCTTTCCCCAACCGTGGCGACGGACCGAAACTCGTCATGATTGCGTCAGACCGGATTTCGGCCTTCGATGTGGTATTACCTCGTCCTATTCCGTTTAAAGGGCAGGTTTTGAATCAAACGGCTGCGTATTTTCTGCGGGCTACTGCCGATATTGTTCCCAACTGGCTGCTCGATGTGCCCGACCCAAACGCGAGCATCGGCCTCAAATGCGAACCGTATGCCGTTGAAATGGTCGTTCGTGGGTATCTGGCCGGACATGCCTGGCGCGAATACCGCGATGGGCACCGCACTCTCTGCGGGGTTCCCTTACCCGACGGGCTGCGCGAAAATGACCGGCTCCCAGCGCCTATTATCACACCTTCGACTAAAGCCCATGAGGGTCACGATGAAGACATCAGCCGGGAAGAAATTCTGAGTCAGGGAATTGTTGTTGAGGCCGAATACATTCAGTTGGAGCAGTACGCGCTGGCTCTTTTTGCACGGGGTACAGCCATGGCTGCCGAGCAGGGCCTGATTCTGGTGGATACAAAATATGAGTTTGGTAACCTGAATGGCACCGTTTATCTGATCGACGAGGTTCACACACCTGACTCTTCCCGCTATTTCTACGCCGATACGTATGCCGGGAACCAGCAGGCCGGACTGGCGCAGAAACAATTATCGAAGGAATTCGTTAGAGAATGGCTAATTGAGAATGGTTTTCAGGGAAAGACCGGCCAAACCGTTCCAATGATGTCTGACGAATGGGTAAATCAGATTTCAACGCGGTATATCGAACTGTTTGAAACCGTTACGGGCCAGTCGTTTCAGCCCGCCGTGGCTACTGATCCGCTCGCTCGAATCGAAGCGGCTATCGTACGGGCGATACGTGAGTAATTACGAATGCACGAATGACAGAATGGACAAAACCGACCCGTCTCTCATGCACATATATTCTCATTCATAATTGACTATTCATGAATTACACAATCGAAAAAAACGAACAGTTTGCCCTGATCCGCTTAGCTGAAAGTCAGTTTGGTGAAGCGGTATCCACTGATTTTGAGACGTTGAGCCGGGGACTGTTCCGGGAAGGATACAGCAATATTGTTGTTGACATGGCTCCTGTGCAGTCGGTTGAGCAGGCTGCCCTGATGACCATTCGGAAAATAAACCGGCAATGCACCAACGAAGCGGGCTTGCTGGTTCTGGTCACCAAAAACGATGACGTGATTGAATTTTTAGACGCGGCCCGCATCAGCGACCTAACTATTCTGCCAACGGTGGAGGAAGCGATCGACGCAGTTTTTATGAACGATTTAGAAAACGATTTTCGGAGCGAACAGGATGATGAGTACGACATCGGAGGCAGCGTCGGCAATGCCGAAGCCTAACCCATTAACCCCCCAGTCTCACCAGCCCTTTTCCCTCACCATTTTGGGGGCCGGATCGGCTACGCCCACCCTACGGCTCCATCAAACGGCCCAGTTGCTCACAATCGGCCAGGATTACGTGCTTATTGATTGTGGCGAAGGCACCCAAATGCGCCTGATCGAGCAGCGAATCCGGCCAGGACGACTGCGGTATATATTCATTAGTCATCTGCATGGCGACCATTATTTTGGCCTGGCTCCCCTCCTGTCGAGCCTGAATCTGGGCGGACGTACTGAAGATCTGTACCTCTTTGGCCCGCGTGGACTTGATGACGTATTGACGACAATTTTTCGGGTGTCTGAATCGCGCTTAGGCTATAAACTTCATTTCCAGCCCGTTGACCCCGATACGCCAACCTTGTTACTGGATCATCCACTCATGACGGTGCAGTCGATTCCGCTTCAGCACCGGATTGACTGCACGGGTTATCTCTTTCAGGAAAAACCACACAAGCCCCATCTGTTGCGCGATAAACTTCCCGACGACGTACCGGTGGCTTATTTAAAGCTACTCAAAGAAGGGCAGGACATTCTGGATGCCGACGGTCAACTGCTTTACGCAGCCAGTGACTACACCAAACCCGGTTCGGCGCCCCGCTCCTACGCTTATTGTTCCGATACGCGCTACGTTGAAGAATTGGTGCCGCAACTGCACGGCGTTGATCTGCTCTATCACGAAGCTACATTTCTGGAAGACAATGCCCAGCGGGCGGCAGAGGTGTACCACTCAACGGCTAAACAAGCGGCCACCATTGCCGCCAAAGCGCAGGCGGGCCGACTGATTATCGGGCATTTTTCGTCGCGTTACAAACAGTTCGAGCCGTTTTTAGACGAAGCGCGGACAATTTTTCCGGAAACGTATCTGGCCATTGAGGGGGAAAGTACGATTATTTGAGTGGTCAGGAAATGGTGAAGCATAGTCAGGTTTAGTCAAGTCAATGACTAACTATTCCTGAAAACACCTGACAACCACTGACTATTCTTGACCACTTCCTGACAAGTTACAGTGACCTGTTTCTGGTTATCTTTACCCCCAAACCCTTATCAATCTGTTCATGCTGGCTTTCCGCCTTGGATTTTTAGACATTGGCTGGCTCGACCTGCTCGACATCGGGCTGGTGGCCCTGCTGATTTATCAAATTTATAACCTCGTTCGGGGCAGTGTTGCCAGTCGGGTGTTCATCGGTTATTTGCTTGTTTATCTTGCTTATCTGGTTGTTAAAGCCTTGGGGCTGAACCTGATGACCACCATTCTGGAGTATTTCATTAGCGTGGGTGCTCTGGCCTTAATTATTATTTTCCAGTATGAGATTCGGCGTTTTTTGCTGCTCATCGGTAAGTCCACCAACCTGACCAACAATCGCTGGCTTCGGCGGTGGCTCCTCCGCGACTCCAATTCGACCGAGGGGCCAATGCCGCTGAAATCCATTCTGGACACCTGCAAAACGCTGGGAGCCGAGTTCTCGGGCGGGTTGCTGGTCCTTCAAAAAAACGACGATTTGGAGAAATTCGCTCAATCGGGTGAGGTAATTGATGCCGACCTATCGAAACCGCTATTGCTGGCTATTTTCAGTCAATATAGCCCCCTCCACGACGGAGCCGTTATCATTTGTGATGGACGCATACGAGCCGCCCGCTGCATTTTACCCGTTTCGGAAGATGATGAATTGCCGCCTTCGCTGGGGTTCCGTCACCGGGCGGCTCTGGGTATGAGTGAAGCTACGGACGCGGCTGTTATTGCGGTTTCGGAAGAAAGTGGCCGACTGTCGCTGGCTCTTAACGGCGAACTCTTTACCAATCTGAGCCAACCCGAACTGGAAAGCCGGTTAGAGCGGTATTTGCATGAACCCAAAGGACGGTAGAAAAAACGTATTGCTCTGATGGCTGTAAAAAATAGTGGCCTGCCCGGTACGTTGTCCGGGCAGGCCACTATTTTTTAGGAAAGTAGCGGCAAGTTGTCGGCTAGAATCGTAACGGTCAGTTAATTACATTCTGACTATTCTTGACAAAACCTACCGACCTCTGCTCTTTTTCAATACTCCAATGCGCGGGGCAGCCCTTTTGCCTGTTCGACAAAGTCGCCGATTTGTTCAACCGAAGGCGGGCGTTGCGTGAACTGACGGACGCTGTTTATCTGAATCAGTTTAGCGTGTAAATTCTGGGGAGCACGCTGGGCCAGTTCCACAACGGTATCAACACCTGCTTCTTCCATAAGGTCGCTGTACACCCGACCAATGCCTTTTATGCGGGCTAGATCGGCCCGGTTAGCCAGTTCCAGTATAGTCTTCGCGTCCACACCACTGGCAGTGGCTAATGATTTACGGTCCGATGGTGTTTTGGCCGCTTCGAGCAGCGACTCACCGTCGCTAATGCCCTGTCCTTTCAGGGCGTTTAAAACGGCGTCTGTAATGCCGCGTAGTTCTCCTAACGTAAGGCTCATGTATGGTAAAGTTGGGTGTAAAACGTAATCTGACCTGACCTTCAGGCCGCATACTACACTTTTAACGAACAAGGTACTTTCTTCGGGTATCATTCAAAAGAAATTTCTTCTGAACGGTAAAGCTTTCTGGATGCATTTCCTCGAATTCGCGCTGCCATTCCTGATAACGAACCGGTTCAGCCTGCCGAAACTGGTCGGCGTTGATTTTTTTCTGAGTTAAGTATTCTTCAAATGTCATCCGCTATTCCTGCCATTTTAACAGAATAAAATTAACCTACCTGTTTACGATTCCTTTCTCTAACGGACGGCACGTATCAAAATCGGACAAACTGACGCAAAAGAGTTACTCATCGGTTTGGAAATCAATACTGGAACAGATCGTGAAGTTAGGTCCAATTACAACGTATCAACCTATACAGATGAACACACAATTTGTAACATTTTCGGAGGAGACATCGCAACCGGGCCAGGCATCGGAACGCGATGCTGTTTTGCTGGATGCCTACTCAAACACAGTCGTAAATGTAGCTAAAAAAGTCAGCCCATCGGTCGTGCAGATCAAGGTCCGTAAGCCGTTGGCCCAAGCAACACCGAACCGTCGAACTCCCCAACGACGCCAGCCCGGTCGGGATGATGCCGAAGGTGGATCCGGCTCCGGTTTCATCATTTCGAGCGACGGTTATATCATCACCAACAACCACGTAGTGGCCGGAGCGTCGGAAATCAAGGTCTTGTTGCCCGATTCACGCGAGTACGACGCTACGCTGATTGGGCGCGACCCAGACACGGATATTGCCGTACTGAAAATCTATGCCGATAGCCTTAAAGCCATTCGTTTTGCCGATTCCAAAAACCTACAGGTCGGGCAAATTGCTATTGCCATCGGCAATCCGTACGGCTTTCAGTATTCGCTGACGGCGGGCGTTGTGAGTGCGTTGGGACGAACGTTACGCTCAGAATCGGGCCGGTTAATTGACGACGTAATTCAGACCGATGCTTCGCTGAATCCCGGAAATTCGGGCGGGCCTTTAGTAAATTCAGACGGCGATGTTATTGGCGTCAACACCGCCGTTATTTTACCGGCGCAGGGAATTTGCTTTGCCGTTTCATCGAACCTGACCGCATTGGTAGCTGGAAAACTCATCATGACCGGACGCGTTCGGCGGGGTTATCTGGGCATTGCCGGACAGTTAATTAACCTCACCGAACGTATTGTTCAGTACAACCAGCTTACGGCCAGAACGGGCGTAATGGTAGTTAGCGTGGAGCCGGACGGAGTAGCCAATAACAGCGAACTAATGTCAGGCGATATCATTGTAGGCTTTGGCGATCAACCCATTACGTCGGTCGATGACCTGCATCGCCTGTTGACAGACGACACCATTGGCCAGAAAATTCAGTTGACTATTCTACGCGGCAATTATAAGAAAGGCATCATAGTAACGCCGGGTGAGATTAAGTAATGGGCATTTTTTGGCGAACAATGCATTACAAATACAGGTTTGTAGGCTGTATGGACGATGTACCTTATGCGATGTGACTATTATGAAATTTAGTTGTCACATTAACTATTGTACGAATCCATTACATTTCAGCTTGCTTGAATTTCAAGTTTCACCATTTACTTTACCAATTTCATGAAACGCATTCTATTCTTATTTTTCGTGCTGGGCACGTTTTCGGCTACGGCACAGGAGTACAAACCGTTTAAAGTCAACGTATCGCTGGGCTACGCCAAAGCATTAGCCAGTGGTCTGTCGGGTGGTTTTCTATTGGCCGTTGAGCCAAAGTATGGCATCAACGATAATTTCGACGTGGGTCTGCGCCTGGAGTCGGCATTTATAGCCCGTGGTATTACGTACAACGGCAACACGAGTACGGGTGAGGTAGCAGGATTTGGATCGTATCTGTTGACTGGTACGTATCTGGTTGGCAACGGCAGCTTCCGCCCGTTCGTTGGTCTTGGTGCCGGGATTTTTAGTATTGCTTCAGGCGGTACAGTAACCGTGGTTGATGGTCAGACTCCGCAGAACGTTACGTTCGCAAGTGAGAGCAAGTTTGGTGCGATGATCCGGGCCGGCGTTAAGGCGGGGCACTTTGTTGCCGCTGTCGAATATAATGCAGTTCCAACCACATCGACCAAGTTGGCAAACACAACCATCGACAGCAAGAACGCTTATTTAGGCATCAAAGTGGGTTTTGACATCGGCGGTGGCCGGAAGTAAAAATAATTAACCACAGAGTGGTCCGCCATTGCGGCACAAAGAACACAGAGAGCTTATTGACTCTGTGTTCTTTGTGCCGCAATGGCGGACCACTCTGTGTTAAAATAAAACATCACTCTTTGGGTAGGATAAGCGGGTGAAACCGCAGGCCTTTCACGCGGTTGAACTCCAGCGAGGGAGCCGGTATTTTGAAAAACTGCGCCGTGCCGATGAAGCGTTGCAAGGATGGCGAAAACGTGTTGATGCGCGATAGATCAGCGTCGGGCGAGATGAAAAACTGCCGGTATCGCTCAAATTTCAGTTCCTTTCCATTGACATCGAATGCCGGTGGATTTTCGTGTCCGCCGGTCATGCCGCTGCCGCTGTAGCCTACATCCATATTGAGCCAGCGCGGAAAATTCGGTCCAACGGGCAACACCGACGCCAGATTCACCGACAGCCAATACTGCTGACCGTTGTAATCCTTCAACATCTGCTGACCCGTCGTTTTACCCAGCAAGTTCGGGCGATACGGCGGGAAAATCGTTTTCCGAAAGCCATATCTCATACTGACGACCTGCTGCCCGGCTCCGTACTGCTGCCCAACAAATAAGGCCGTCCCGGCGACGTTAGCAAACATATCACCTTTCGAAAATCCCCACCCTTCGGCGTGTCCGTCATACACTTCGAGCGTCGTTTGGAACAGCAGCGCCAGCAAACCGCCCGTGAGAATACTGGTCCGTTCATTGACGCCACTCCAGCGCATCAGTTCGTAGCCGCCCCGACTCATGCTGTAGGCTGTTGCCATATGACCCACTTTATCCATCTGGAGCCACTCCCGATTATCGTTGAAGCTGTGAAACGGGACTCTTTTCTTATACCACTGTTTACGAAGCAGTAGCAACGTAATGGTATAAAAAGCCGCCGTGCCCACCACTACGCCAATGAACCGCCCCTGTTTGATTCCCGACTGGTCGGGCATTGGAGACATAGCAGGCAGGGGCTGCGCCCGAATGGACTGGCCGAGCAGGAGCATACATAAACAAAGCAGTCCTGCGGCCCTGATTCGGTCTTTCATAGGCTAAAAGTATCAAAAATCAGGTTGCAATCCGGTAGCCGGACAAATGTCACCGTTTATGTTTTCAGAAAAGTAAAGATGACATCTGTCTGGTTACCTGCGCTACAATCAGAAATACACGCAATACAGCACAGAAAAATGCGAATTAAACGTAATAAAATGCATCGTTTCTAAACATCAGAAGCCCCAATTTTGTAAGTAGAAAAACGAGTACATACTGGCCTATCCAAATCATGGCGAAACGCAATAAATCCGCAGAAAAAGGCCCCGACGTCGTGTTAATCGGGGCCGGTATCATGAGTGCTACGCTGGGCGTGATGCTGAAAGAACTGCAACCCGACATTACCATCGAGATTTACGAACGATTGGACAGCGCGGCTGCCGAAAGTTCGGATGCCTGGAACAATGCCGGAACGGGCCACTCCGCTTTTTGTGAGTTAAACTACACACCCGAACAGGAAGACGGCTCCATCGACCCATCGAAAGCGATTAAAATTGCGGAGTCGTTCGAGTTGTCGAAACAGTTCTGGTCATTTCTGATTCAGGAAGGGTTTCTAAACGATGCACCCAATTTCATCCGCTCGATTCCGCACATGAGCTTTGTCTGGGGCGACGAGAACGTAGCGTACCTGCGAAAACGGTATGATGCCCTCCAGCAGAACTACCTGTTTCATGGCATGCAGTATTCCGAAGATCGGGCGCAATTAGCCGAATGGATGCCGTTGGTGATGGAAGACCGCGACCCGGCGCAACCCGTAGCGGCTACGCGTATGGACATCGGCACCGACGTAAATTTCGGGACACTGACCCGCGCCATGTTCCGTCGGTTGTATGACATGCCGGGCGTGAAACTGCATTTTGCCCACGACGTACGCGACATCTGGCGGTCGAAAACCCTCGGCGGCTGGAAAATAAAAGTTGAGAACGTAACGACCAATCAGGAGCGCGAGATACAAACCGATTTTCTGTTCATTGGCGCGGGGGGCGGCTCGTTGCGGCTACTCGAAAAGTCGGACATTCCCGAAAGTCGGGGGTTTGGCGGTTTCCCGGTGAGTGGACAATGGCTCAAATGCACCAACCGCGCCATTATCGAGCGGCATCAGGCAAAAGTTTACGGAAAAGCGTCGGTGGGCGCTCCGCCCATGTCGGTACCGCACCTTGACACCCGCATGATTGATGGCAAACGTGAACTGCTGTTCGGTCCTTACGCCGGTTTCTCGACCAAGTTCCTGAAAAGCGGCTCGTATATGGATCTGCCGAAGTCCATCCAGTTGAGCAACATGGCACCGATGCTGATGGCCGGTTTGCACAACGTATCGCTCACGAAATACCTCATTCAGCAAGTACTTCAATCGCCCGAAGACCGACTGGATGCCCTCCGCGAATACTATCCCGACGCCCAATTAGACGATTGGGAACTGGAAATTGCCGGTCAGCGGGTGCAGGTTATCAAGAGAGATGACGAAGAGGGCGGTGTCCTCGAGTTCGGCACCGAAGTAGTGAGCGCGGCCGACGGTAGCATTGCGGCTCTGCTGGGTGCTTCGCCGGGTGCCTCCACCGCCGTATCCATCATGCTCGACCTGCTGAAACGCTGCTTCCCGGAGCAACTCGAAACCGACGCCTGGCAGCAGAAGCTCAAAGAAATGATTCCGAGCTACGGTCAGATTCTCGCCGACAACCCCGAACTTGGGCAGGCACTCCGCAAGCAAACGAGCGAAGTTTTGGGATTGGGCACGTATGAATTTACAGCGAGCGAAAAGGAATAAACGTTTGGTCTGAAATGGAAAAGCCGACAACCCTATCAGGTTATCGGCTTTTTTTGTGGCTAATAGAGTCCTTTACTTCGATGCGGTGGCTGCGGGTGCGCTGGTATTCCAGATGTCGCGGTGAAGTTTCCAGTCGCCATTTTCCTTTTTCCAGATCACGACGTACTTACCCGCATCCATCTGCGCGTCGTTCGCTCCGTAAAGTGTATATCGCCCCATCTCAACGGTTTGATTACCACCTTGCTCGGCTTCGGTGGTTTCGAGTTTAACCCGCTTGATTCCGGCGTCATACCCTCCTTTCCAGAAGGTAGTAATGGCAGCACTTCCCTGAACGACATCGCTGCCGGGCGGCAATAACGTAGCGTCGCTTGTGTAAAAGCTGCCCATGGCCGTAGCACCTTTCTGGAACGCATCCATAAATTTCTGATTGGCGGCCATAATATCCGCTTTCATGTCTTTCTGAGCAAAGACCGACAGGCTTGTCAGCAGGAATAATGCAGC
>JANPJE010000483.1:0-8663 GCA_031425355.1 Spirosoma sp.
AATAATTCGGCAATTGGCAGGACAGGTTTGCTGCCCCCGAAATCAATCATAACCGGTACGTTGGCCAGTTTTCCGGCGTCGACAGCGCGATCGGTGGGTGTCCAGTCGTAGCCGTTGAAATGCGCCAGTTTGATGCCCACCACCAGATCTGGGTGTTTTTTGACCATGTCAGCTGTTTGTTTGGCGTCCATGTCGGCAATGTTTTGTTCAAACGTACCACCCCGCATTCCACTGCCTACAATGTTGAGCAGAGCCAGAACGCGGGTTTGCGACCGGTCGATGGTTTGCTTTTTAAACGTCTCGAAATCGCGCCAGCCTGAACAGCCCGCATCGACAATGGTCGTGACGCCGTTCCGAAAGGTGAACGCATCCGGCGGCAGAGCATTGGGGCCGTTGCTGTAGGTCTGATCCAGATTTGTTCCGAAGAAAACGTGCGTATGGATGTCAATCAGGCCGGGCGTTACGTATAATCCTTTCGCATTCACCACCTGAACGGCCCCGCTGGCGTCGATGGTTTTGGCAATCTGGACGATCTTGCCCTCATTGATGGCGACGTCCATCACCTCATTGATGTTGTTTTTCGGATCAATGACATGACCGCCTTTGATGACGATACTGTAGGGTTGAGCAAATGACAGGGTAGTTGCCAAACAGAAAACAGCCAGAAGCAAACGATGCACAGGTTTCATGTTGAGGAGACGTAAAGGATAACACCATTTAAACTTGTTCAAATTACCCTAAACGGGTTCGACTTTTGTCATTCCGACGACAGGAGGAATCTCAGGTTTCTGTATCAGTCAAGATGAGATTCCTCCTGTCGTCGGAATGACAAAAATTGCCCACATTTTATGTCAACATCAAAAGTTTATACAGCTTCAATTATAGATGGTGCTTAAGCCGAAGCTTTCATCAATTCTTCCTTCAATCGGGCCGCTACGATTTTTTCCTGACCCGGTTTGAGCATCCAGGTTGTCATACCGATGCCGCTGGCGTCGCCCACCGTTTCGATGGAGGGGTTTCCCATACGTAGTGCCTCCTGCAACTCTTTGGGGCTGATTTTTACGGCGGCCGCATCCCAGGTGATGCGCAGGGTGGGCGTGTGGTTGCCCAGCGGGGGAGCCGTTGTCACGACCGTTACGCCTTTGACACTGGTAGCCGCACCGGCAATTAACGCGGCCCGCTCTTCCCATATTTTCCACTGCTTCGACTGGTCGGTATTGACGAATTTATCCAGCGCGACGTACATTCCCAGAATTTCTTCTTTGTTGACTTTCATGCCCCGTCCGATGGTCGAGCCACGGGGCGGCATACTTAATCGAGCGGCCGCGATATATTGTTTTTTGCCCATCAGAATGCCTGCACTCTGGGGTCCCCGCATGGCTTTACCACCCGATACACAAACCAGATCGAAGCCCATGTCGTTGAATTTCCACAGGTTCTCTACGGGCGGTACGTCGGCGGCAATGTCGATCATGGTGGGAATATTGTGCTTTTTGCCCAAGTTCACCCAATCCTGATGCTGAATCTGTCCCTTGTCGGATTGGATGTGCAGAAACCACAGCAGGGCCGTTTTTTCGGTAATGGCTTTTTCAACGTCCTCGACGGTTTCGACCTGAATAATTTTGCAGCCGGTGTTGATCAGGGCGTGGGAGTAGCCCACGTTATGACCTTTCTGAGCAATCACTTCGGACTTCATGCCGGAGCCGTCGAGGTGGGGCAGTTGCTCGACTTTTTTCTGGTCCATACCCGTCAGCACCCCGGCCAGTCCGAGGGTCATGGCTGAGAAGCATCCGGCGGTCACTACGGCGGCTTCGGCATGAGTCAGGGCGGCAATTTTCTCCCCGACTTTGGTCTGCACATCATCCAGCATCATAAACTCTTTGGACGCATCAATGATCGTTGCCACTACGTCCTCTTCCATGAGTGATCCGGTCATGGCGGTGTACGTACCAGCGGCATTGACGAACGTGCGAATGCCGAGGTCTTTAATCAGATTGCGGGGAGCCGATACGGGCGACGCCAGCACCGATTCCAGGGGAAGTGCGCTGCCTAATAGTCCGCCCAGAAGGGGCATTGCGGACAAGCGTTGGATAAGTTTTCGTCTGCTAAGCATGAGGTAGGTTGGGATTAACGTATGTATTGACAGGCAAAATAAGACGTTTTCTACTTGTCCCACCACACAACACTGGAAAGTGTGTTGGTGCCGCCCTGCCGTGTCCGCGCTTCGATGAAATTGGTTTTGTTATAGGTTTCTTCCGAATCCGGAATAACGAAGCGGGTGGGTATTTTTCCGCCGGTGAGATTGCCCGGATAATTGGTCGGTGTGAGCACCGGATAACCCGTACGTCGCCAGTTTGAGAAGATCTCGTACTCATCTTGCAGGAAAAGAGAAACCCACTTCTGCGTCTGAATCTGCTCCATCTGCTGCGCTACAGTTCCGGCGATTCTATACGGATTAGCCGCTACGTAGGCGTTGATTTTCGTGTCTGAAATGACACCGCCCGTTCCGAACAAAGCCCATTGCCGCATCCCGGCCTTCACGGCATTGGTATAGGCGGTTGCCGCTGTCGTTCCGCTTGCCCAGCCACGTACGGCGGCTTCGGCCAGCAGCAGGTTCGTTTCGGCATTGCCCAACACAATCAGCGGAGCACTGTATTTGAGCAGCGTATTGGGATTTGGCTCGGAAAAGGAGTTGAAATTGGCGGGCAGGTTGTTGTAGGCTGCGTTCGGCATTCCGCTCTGTACTGCCGTTGTCGTATCGGCGGTAAACGTTTTTCCATCGGTGGTGGTCCAGACGATGGAAATCACGTTCAGGCGCGGGTCTTTGGTATTCTTCAGATAATCGATCAGCGTTTTGGCTAATTTGCCGCCTTCCACATTGTCGCCACCGGGCGTAATGTAGTCGGTGCTAATCAGTCCGTTGGCAATGAAATTACGGCTGGCAATTTGCGAACCGTCTACGTAGGCAATCACCGCCCGGTCGGCATCCTCCAGAATAACGCCCCCGGAAATGGCTTTCTCGACCCACGTTTTGGCGGTAGCGGCATCCACTTCGGTCAGGCGCATACCCAAGCGAAGCATCAGCGAATAGGCAAACTTCTTCCATTTAACAATGTCGCCACCATACATGAGATCGGCGGTTCCGAAGGTCTGTTTTGTGGCGTCGAACGCCGTGATCGACTCGTCAAGCTCTTTCAACAAATCGGCGTAAATAGCTTGTTGCGTGTCATATTTAGGGCCATAATTTTTATCGGAAAGGGCTTTGCCAGCGTCGAAATAGGGGATATCGCCGTACATGTCTGTCAGGCGATGAAAAATATACGCCTTCCAGATTCGGGCCGCCGACAATTTATTGACATCCGCCGGATTGACCGAAACCGCGTCGATCACCTGCCGGATGGAGATCACGGCCCCCTGCCCGGCACCGGTCCCGGCGTAGGCATTCCAGTTGCCGGTCGAATAGCCAAAGTTGAAGTATTTGTCGCCAGCCGCCGGAACCTCTTTATACGTAGCGAAATGCTGCATCGACTGGCCGATGGTCAGGTAAGCCGCGCCGGTAAAGTTGGTGCTCACCCCGTCGAGTTGCGCACGCGTGAACAGATATCCGGGTACAACCTCGGCGTATTTATTGGGGTCCACGTTCATCTCCTCGAAACCCTTATCGCACGAAGACAAGAGTAGAAAAAGGGGTGACGCAATTAGTATGTTATGAATTAACCGTTTCATAGTGAGTCCGTTAAAAGGTTAAAATTTCACCATCAGATTGACGCCGAGACTCCGGGTTCGGGGTACACCAAAGGCTTCCAAACCCTGTGCATTGGTGCTGGTGTAGCCCGATTCAGGGTCGAAATACTGGTTCTGTTTGTCCTTATACAGAATAGCCAGATTTCGCGCAACCAATGAAATTGTTGCCGACTGTATTTTCAGAAACGACAATTGGTTGATGGGCAGGTTGTAACTCAGCACCACCTGACGCAGCTTTATAAAATCGTTGTTGAACATGAACATCGCCGTGTAATTCTTGTCGTTATCGTAGTACGTATCGACGTCTTCCTTTTTCCAGGTTTTGGTAAACGGGGTTCCTTCGGGGGTCACGCCCGTTACCGTGACGCCGGTTTCGCGGCCTGGCAGCGTTTCCTGAGGCAGACCAAATCGGTACGCATACTGGTAGAGGTTCGAGTAAACAATGCTGCCGAATTTACCGTCGATCAGGAAGTTCAGCGAGAAATTTTTATACCGGATGTTGTTGGTTATACCCATCGTGAGCGGTGGCGTTCCCTGTCCAATCTCCTCCAGATTACCCCGAACGGCGTACCCGCTGGCATTGTTGAACACCACGTTTCCTGCCGCATCGGTTTTTTTGCGGTAGCCCCAAACCGTGCCATACGGCCTGTCCAATACGTTTCGCACCAGTCCGCCCCCAACACCGGACCCGATGTCGATACCGCTTATGCCTTCGGCCAACCGTTCGATTTTACTGCGGTTGTAGGCCATGTTGTAGCTGACATCCCAGCCAAACGCACTGCCTTTTATGGGCGTTCCGGTCAGCAGCAACTCAACGCCCTTGTTGCTCAGTTCGCCTACGTTCAGCAGGGCCGACGTGTAACCCGACGACAACGCGATGTTGGACGTAACGATGTCGTCCGTTGTTTTTCGGTTGTAAAGCGTCAGGTCGATGCCCAACCGGTTGTTGAAGAATTTCGCTTCGATACCGCCCTCATACGTAGTCGATGTCAACGGTTTCAGGTCAGGATTCGGCACCTGCGACGAGGACAAGACCTGCACGGGCCGACCGTTGTGACCGCCCTGCTGCATCGAGTAATATTGGTAAATCTGGTACGCATTGACGGTCGCCCCGCCTACCTGCGCCCATGATGCCCGGAGCTTGGCAAACGTAATGGCTTTCGGCAAACGCAGCGCGTCCGACAAAATCAATGAGCCGCCAACGGATGGATAAAAAATGCTGTTGCTCTTCGGATTCAGCACCGAAAACCAATCCTGCCGCCCCGATAGCGTCAAATACGCTACGTTTTTATAGCCAAAATCCATCGAGCCAAACACCGAATTGATGGCACTTTTCAGATACGTTGGCGTGGTGGTCGATGCGGCTAAGTTGGTATAACTGTAGAAATACGGCACCGTAAATTCGCTGCCCGCAATCAGCGTCTGGTCGTAGATGGCCCGCTGGGCATTGGCACCCGCCAGCGCGGAAAAACTCAGTTCCTTGAAAAAGGTCGTGTTATAGTTCAGCGTCAGCATCCCATTGGTTTCCGACGACGTCGTTTTACGGGCTTCGTACGTTCCCAGCGGCTGAAACGCATTATTGGTCGGCTGCACATACTCCGACGAGAAACTGTAATAATCCTGGCTCACGCTGCCTTTGATGTACAAATTGTCAAGAATGTCGTAGCGAATGCTTCCCTGGCTGATGAACCGGTTTTTAATGTCGTCATTCTTGAACTTGTTGATCACGAGGTACGGATTGGGCGCGGCTGGCACCGGATTCCACTCCGTCTCTTTACCCGTTACGGGGTCATAGCCCGGCGCGAGGCTGCGAATATCCACTACGTTAGCAACTAAGTACGTGGCCCAGTGTGGATTCATGTCGGCGTAACCCACTTTCGGGCGATTTTTTCCTTCTTCCAGATTGTACTGAAATACGGTTTCTATGCTCAGTTTTTTGCCCAGAAACGCGTTCAGGTTCAAATTGGCAATGCGCCGGGTGAATGACGAGTTCGGTACGATGCTGTTGGCACTGGTGTTGTTGAGGCCCAACCGGAAATTGACCGATTCATTGCCGCCGGTGAAAGCCACCGAGTTGATGTAATTGCTGCCCGTGCGGTAGAAATTTTTCAGGTTGTCGCGCTGGGGCGAATACGGGTGCAACTGCCCATCGACCTGAATGGTAGGAAGGCCGTCCATCCGGGCACCGTACGACAGCCGTCCCGTGCTTTTTGCTTCCGTAATAGTCGTCGGTTTTTTGCCGTCCACGCCCTGACCAAATTCATACTGCCAGTTTGGAATCACGGCGATATCGTCGAACGTAGTATTGCTGTTGATCTCCACACCGAGTCCTTTTTGAGCGCGTCCTTTTTTGGTCGTAATCAGAATTACCCCGTTCGATGCACGGGCACCGTACAGAGCCGCAGCGGGACCGCCTTTCAATACGCTGATGGATTCAATATCGTCGGGGTTGATGCCGCCGATTCCGTCACCCCGGTCAACGTTCATCCCGTTGCCGTCGGGAGCCGTGCCGCCACCGGGAATGCTGTTATCCATCGGCATGCCATTGATGACGTACAGAGGCTGATTGTTTCCGTTCAGCGAACCGTTGCCCCGAATAATAATCCGGCTTGAACCGCCCGGCCCGGTTGCCATGCCGGTCGCGTTTACGCCGGCAATCCGACCGGTGAGGGCGTTCGCTACGTTGTTTTCGCGGGCCTGCGTGAATTCGCTTCCTTTCACTTCCGTAACGGCATACGAGAGTGCTTTTTTCTCTTTCGAGATACCGAACGCCGTTACAACAACTTCATTGAGGGTACTGGATTCCGGTGCCAGCGTGACCGACAGACTTGTTTGGCTGCCCACCGTGATCTCCTGCCGTTTGTAACCAACAAAACTAAAAACCAGAACTGCTTCGGTATCCGGAACATCCAGCGAGAACGTACCGTCGGCAACGGTAGTCGTACCCCTCTGGGTCTCCCTAAGAACGACGCTTACACCCGGCAGAGTCGCTCCGTTTTCGTCCCGCACAACGCCCGTTATTTTGCGTTTCGGTGCTTCGGACTGCATAGCGGGTTGAATGTCGGACCGGGTAGGCTGGCTCTCCTGTCGTTTCAGAATGATACGTTCGTCAAAAACCTCGTAGGCCACCTGATAGGGTGAAAGAACCTTATTGAGGACGTCGGAGAGCGATTCGTTCTGAAATTTATAATCTACTTTACGCCCCGTTCCGAAGATTTGCGGGTTATACATAAACTTTGCATTCGTGACGCTTTCCAGTTTATCCAGCACCCGCTCAACGTTGGCATTCGTAAGATGGAACGTCACTTTTTGCTCAAGGACCGTCTGACCACGTACCTCATGGGCGTACGCTACGGTCACAAAAGCGACAGAAAGCAAGGCCTGGCAAAGACCTATGTGCATGATTTTCTGTATGGTTTTTTGACAAAGTATCTGTTTTAACATAGTTTTGGCGTTAGTCGGGTTGATCATTCGGCGTAAGTAAAGCCCATTCCGCTTCGGCGGACATCGTAATAAGCACACGAGGGTAATTTTCGAGTCGGAGATGTTGACGCATCTCCGACTTTACTTTTTGGGGCGGTTTGTCAGCGTATCGTCATAGGCATACGGTTCAGCTATTTAGTTTATCAGTCGTCACAGCCTTTACTGTTGATAAGAATGGCGCCGTCAGATTGTGCGTAACTGGCATTGACTGTCCGACAGATCAGGTCTAATTTCTCGAAAAGTGGTTCGTCGGATAGCGACGCCGTCAGGTAGCAGTTACGCATCAGAGCCGGGTCGAAAACAATCGTTATACCGTAGGTTTGGCCAAGGGCCGCAAATACGTCGGCAATGGGTGTCCGCTTGAAGGTCAATACCGGTGGCTGAGTTGCCTGCGGGAGCGGTACGGGCTGCGCCACCAGACTCTTTATCAGCCGGGTCTGGGTGGCCGAAAAAACAAGCTGCTGGTTCGGCGTCAGCACGATAGCCGCTGGCTGATCGGTTCGTTTTGATCTGCCTGGCGCGCCATCATTCAGCGCAAATACCGAGACCTTCCCCGTTCTGACCACAACCTTTGTCTGTCTGTCGCCTTCATACGCCTGCACCGTAAAGCTGGTCCCCAACACCCTCGTTACCAGTTGATTCGCATACACGTAGAAGGGTTTCGACGGATTTTTAGTGACATTAAAATACCCTTTTCCCGATAAGTAAACCTCCCGTTTATTACCCGTAAAGCGGTTTTCAAAACTGACCCGGCTTCGGGGGTAAAGCAGCACCGTACTTCCGTCGGGCAGATTTGTCTGGAGCGGTTTATTGGTCGTGTTAACTACCTCCGAGAGCGTACCGGCTGCGGCATTCACCAGATCCCGATACGTTACGGCCTGTTTTGCGCTGTCTGGCTGGAACGTGTACCATCCGAACAAGCTGAGCAGGATTAAAAAACTGGCCGCCATGCCGTACCGAACGGGCGTCAACTGATACCACATCACCCAGCTATCATCGCTCTCCTGAATGAGTTGGTGTAACTGCCGGATTTCGGTCTGAACTTCCTGATCTGACAATTGCGCATCCGCTTCCAGCCGCTGCTGATAAACACTACTGATCGTTCTGAGTAGGTACGTTGCTTTGCCAACCAGTTCCTGTTTATCCGGATTCTGGCTCATCCAGTCCGTCCAGAACATAACATCAGTCGGCTCATCGAGCAATTGCCAACGCTGGAACGAAGGGTCTGCCGCTAACGCTTCCGGTTCAAAACACCGATAATCCTGCATAAAGGCAATTAAAATTTTGTTGTTCTGCTAAAGGATGCAGAACCGTTCGGTCAATACTCATTTCAACCAAAAATTTTATAAAAGGACTTTTGCTTAGAGACGTGCCACGGTTCCGAATTGCGTAAATAGTAACCGTAGCATGACTCTAAACAAAAGTGCTACGTAAGC
>JANPJE010000484.1:0-3805 GCA_031425355.1 Spirosoma sp.
GCTTTCGTGGCTGTACCTGATTGGTGCGGCAGTCTGTATGATGGCCTGGACGTACTCGCTCAAGTATATGAGTTGGGATGATCTGAAAATGCTTCGCTGGGCGACGTTTTACCGGCCCGACGGTGGATTACCAGCCCTACTGCCGTGGGTAGCGTATGTATTTTTCGGAATCGTTAATACCGTGTTGCTGGCTATTGCCATGCGTACCATTTCGACCACAACAGCTTTTGCGGTCTGGACGGCCTTAACGCTAATATTTCTGAAGGCTACCGACGTCTTCTGGCTGAAGATAAGCTGGTCGTGGACCGAATTATTCTTCATTATGCTCATTACCATTGGCATCGTTGGCCTGAAGTTAGTTGGCCCGGCTGAATAAAGGGAACAGATAAGCCAGTCTATTCCAACACTTTTGGTACGTTAAAAAACTGCCCGTCGTGTTGGGGCGCGTTGGCCAGCGCTTGTTCGCGGGTGAGATGATTGCCTGCCACATCGTCTCGAAGAACATTGGTTTCATCCGAGATGTGCGTCAGCGGTTCGACGCCTGTTGTGTCAACTTCATTGAGTTGCTCCATCCAGGTCAGCACACCGTTCAGGCTGTCGAGCAAGTCCGCTTCTTCGTCCGGTTTAACCTCCAGACGAGCCAGATGCGCTATTTTATGTAATGTCTCCTGATCTACTTTCATATGTGTAATGCGGCTGTAATTCTGTCTGGAAACGATCAATGTTTAAAGTGTCGAACGCCCGTTGTCACCATCGACAGGCCGTTTTGATTGCAGTAGTCGATGGAATCCTGATCGCGGATGGAGCCGCCGGGCTGCACGACCGCCGTGATACCCGCCTTTCCCGCAATTTCAACGCAGTCGGGGAAGGGGAAAAACGCGTCCGATGCCATCACCGACCCGTTCAGGTCAAATCCGAACGCGTGGGCTTTCTCAATAGCTTGCCGTAGTGCATCTACGCGGGACGTTTGGCCAACACCACTGGCTAACAACTGGCCTTCTTTCGCCAGCACAATCGTGTTCGATTTTGTGTGCTTACAAACTTTCAGCGCAAACTCCAGCGACCGTACTTCGCTCTCCGTCGGGGGGTTGATGGTTACGGTTTTAAATTCGCCGGCGGTTTCAGTCTGATTGTCTTTGTCCTGCTCCAGCACACCGTTCAAAATTGTTTTGAACATGACCGTTGGCAAGGCTACCGCATTGCGCTTGAGCAGAATTCGGTTCTTTTTAGATTTCAGCACAGCCAGGGCTTCGGGTGCGTAGTCGGGCGCAATCAGAATTTCCATGAACAGCTTGGTCAGCTCTTCGGCGGTTTCCAGATCGACCGGCGCGTTGGTAATCACTACGCCCCCAAAGGCAGAAACCGGGTCGCAGGCGAGCGCATTCAGATACGCTCCTTTGGCCGTCGGTGCTGTTGCAATACCGCAGGCGTTGGTGTGTTTGATGATGGCAAATGCTTTTTCGTCCGTATCGGTAAACTCATCGATCAGATTAACGCAGGCATCAACGTCTACTAAGTTGTTGTATGACAGTTCTTTACCATGTAATTTGTCGAGCATCGCTTCCAGATCACCGTAGAACGTAGCCTGCTGGTGCGGGTTCTCGCCGTACCGGAGGTGGCTGGCCGACAGTGTTCTGAAATCATATATGGCTCCGGTCGAGTCGGGTTGCTGAGTTGGGGTTTCGGCAAAATAGTTCTGAATAGTAGTGTCATAGAGCGACGTTACGGCAAAGGCCTCGCCCGCATAATACCGACGGTCGTTGAGGTCGGTCGTGCCGCTTTTTTCAGTCAGTAAATCCACTACGTCGGCATACTGGCTTCGCGAGGAAACGATCAGTACGTCCTTGTAGTTTTTGGCCGCTGCCCGGATGAGCGAGATGCCGCCAATGTCAATTTTCTCGATGATATCCTCATCCGATGCCCCTGACGCAACAGTTTCCTGAAATGGATACAAATCCACGATCACCAGATCAATAGGCGGAATCTGGTGCCGTTCGGCCTGAGCAAGATCTTCCGATACGTCGCGCCGGTACAGAATCCCGCCCATTACGGCGGGGTGCAGCGTCTTGACGCGCCCTCCGAAAATAGATGGGTAACCCGTGATGTCTTCAACGGCAGTGACCGGAATGCCCAACTGTTCGATGAATGCCTGCGTGCCGCCCGTCGAATATAAACTGACGTTTTGCTGGTGGAGCAACCGGACCAATGGTTCGAGACCGTCTTTGTAAAAAACGGAAATCAGGGCGGAAGAGATGGTAAGAGACATGGACGTAGCCGAAACAGGCTTCGGCTGTTTCAGAAGATAGGTGACAAGTTACGCGAAACAGCCGGAAGCCTGTCTCGGACAGGGGCAAAGATAACCAAAGGTCTTAACTTTGTCAGCCCGGTTGGTCAACTCAAATCATTGCCTGATCAAACCCGTCCGGACCGGATATTTTTAGTAGATGAGTACATTCAAAAAATTAGCCAGCGACACGGCACTTTATGGGATCAGCACGATTCTGGGCCGGTTGCTCAATTACGCGCTCCTACCCATTCAAACGTATGCATTTGTCAAGCCGGCCGCTATGGCCTCTAACGTTGAATTTTATAGCTGGATTGGCGTGTTGCTGGTTCTGTATACGCTGGGTTTAGAAACGGCTTTTTTTCGCTTTATGGCCCGCTCGAAGGACCAGCCTATAGCCGAAAGAAACCGGATTTTCAGCCAGTCGCTCAGCATCGTCATCTGCATTAGTATTCTGTCGACGATTGTGCTGTTCAGCTTGGCCACGCAAATTACGCAGTGGCTGAATTATCCGGGTCAAGAGCGGTTTGTGCAGTGGTCGGCATTGCTGGTTGCCATTGATGCCATCGTAGCAATTCCCTTTGCCCGGCTGCGGGTCGAAAACCGCGCCCGCGAGTTCGTCTGGGCTAAAATCACCAATATTCTTATCGTGGTGGCTCTGAACGTATTTTTCATCGTACTGGCCAAAGATATATACGAAGGGAAATACCTCACGGCTCTGCAACCAATGGCTGCTTCGATTTATAAACCGGCAATTGGGGCGGGCTATATCTTTCTGGCGAATCTGATTGGTAACGCGCTGTATTTTATCATTATCCGAAAGGCTTTCGCCGGGTTCTGGTTCCAGTTAAATGGGCCGCAAAGCCGGGCGTTAGTCGTGTATGCCTTCCCCATTATGCTGACAAATCTGGCGGGCGTTCTGAACCTGCTGACGGATCGACTTTTCCTGCGCCATTTTCTGCCACCGGATTTTTATCCGGGCTTATCTTCCGAAACCGTACTCGGAATTTATGGCAACTGCCTCAAATTGTCGGTTTTTATGGCCTTAGCAATACAGTCGTTCAAATTTGCTGCCGACCCATTTTTCTTTTCGCAGGCTGAAGACAAAAATGCCCCGACGCTTCTGGCGAATGTTACCAAATGGTTTGTCATCGTTTGCGTGCTGATCTGGGTGGGTGTGAGCCTGAATCTGGATCTGCTTGGTCAACTGTTTCTGCGCTCGAAAGCGTACCGGGTTGGATTGGATATTGTACCGTTGCTGCTGCTCGGAAATCTGCTGCTGGGTATCTATTACAATATTTCATTCTGGTTCAAATTGAGCGATAAAACGGCGTACGGAACGTTGATTACTGTTGTTGGAACCGTTGTAACAATTGTGCTAAACTTGGTGCTTATCCCAATTATAGGCTATATGGGGTGCGCGGTCGCCTTTCTGATTTCCAGCTTTGTGATGATGGCGATGTGCTACGTTCTGGGAGAAAAGCATTACCCCGTCCCGTACGACGTTCGGTCGGCAGCGGG
>JANPJE010000485.1:0-4981 GCA_031425355.1 Spirosoma sp.
AACTATTTGCCGAAGGACTGGCGTATTCGCATGGACCTGAAAACGGAGTATTTTGACTAACTTTCGGCAATCCCAACCACCTGACTACTGCACTTATGAAACGTATTTTACTAATCGTCGGCATTCTGCTGGCCGGTCTGACCATCGGTTACGTAGCCGGACCTCATGCTGAAGTGATTCATACGAAACCTACCCCATTGACTGCATTCGCTGATTTGACGAAACTCGACAGTGACGTTGCTCAACACGAAGCCGGTTTTAAACTGCGGCCCGACAACCAGGCTCGTATCGTTTGGGCCGATAGCAACCGCAAAGCAAAAACGCCGTATAGCATCGTTTATGTTCATGGGTACACCGCAAGCTGGGCCGAGGGCGAACCGGTACATAAAAACATAGCCAAACGCTTCGGTTGTAATCTTTATCTGTCCCGGAATGCCGGTCACGGTCTCGATTCGCCAACGCCAATGAAAGACCTTTCGCCCGAAGAATACTTAGCTTCGGCGGAGCGGGCGCTGGCAATCGGTAAAGCCCTGGGCGATAAAGTGATTGTAATCGGTACGTCGATGGGGGGTATGCTTACGCTGTATTTGGCGTCGCGTCATCCCGAAATCAGTGGCATTTTATTGTATTCACCCTGCATCGAAGTTGCTAATCCCGCCCTGAAATTCATTACCAAACCTTGGGGTCAACAGATTCTGAATCAGACCTTTCCGGGTAATCAGGTGGGTGGCGGTGTACCGAATCCGAAGCGTGCGCCGTACTGGTACTCCGGTTATCACACCAATGGACTGCTCGTATTGCAAACGGTTCTGGACGAGTATTCAAATGCCGAAACCTTTGCTAAAGTCAAACAGCCCACATTTTTAGGCTACTATTATAAGGACGACAAACACCAGGACGAGACGGTTTCGGTGGCGGCTGCGCTACGTATGTATGACGAACTGGGCACTCCAGCGGCTCTAAAACGTAAAGAAGCGTTCCCCAATGCCAACGCCCATGTCATTGCATCGAAACTGGCAACCGACGATTGGCCTGCTGTAGAGTCTGCTTCTGTCAAATTTGTGGAGGAAATTCTGAAACTTCAGCCCGTAGCAACGCCACAGTCCACAGTAGCCCTTCACCAGAAAAAATAATCTAACTTTGGGGCAATCAATGAATAATTTGTACTGGCAAACGCCCATAATTCAGCGGTCGTTCATTACAGGCTATTCATTCTTCATTCTATATTAAAAATATGGCTTACGGATTACTGAACGGAAAACGCGGCATCATTTCGGGTGCCTTAGACGAAAAATCAATCGCCTGGAAAGTCGCTTTGAAAGCGAAAGAAGAAGGCGCTATTTTCACCCTGACCAACGCCCCTATTGCCATGCGCATGGGCGCGATCAAGCAACTCGCCGACCAATGCAACGCCGAAATTATTCCGGCAGATGCTACGTCGGTGGAAGATCTGGAGAACCTGTTTACCAAATCGCAGGAGGTGCTGGGCGGTAAAGTTGATTTCGTTCTGCACAGCATCGGGATGAGTCCAAACATTCGCAAAGGCAAAGCCTACACGGATTTGAACTACGAGTGGTTCAAGCAAAGCGTGGACATTTCGGCTCTGTCGTTTCACAAAATGATGCAGACCGCTTACAAACTCGACGCTATCAGTGAGTGGGGATCAATCGTTGCACTGACGTATATGGCAGCCCAGCGGACGTTCCCCTTTTATACCGATATGGCCGATGCAAAAGCCATTCTGGAGTCGATTGGCCGTAGTTTTGGCTATCGGTACGGTAAACATCGCCACGTTCGCGTGAACACCGTTTCGCAGTCGCCAACGCCCACAACGGCTGGGGGCGGCATCGGTGGCTTCGATAAATTCTATGATTTCGCCGACAAAACGGCACCTCTCGGCAATGCTACCGCCGATCAATGCGCGGACTACGTCATTACGTTATTCTCCGACCTGACGCGCATGGTAACGATGCAAAATCTTTACCACGACGGCGGATTCTCCATGACCGGAATCTCGGAAGAAGTGATGGAATTGATCACTAAAGAATAAATAGTGTAGTACGTAAAATGAGTGCAATAAGTGGAATGTTCAGAACCATTTCACCTACTGCACTCATTTTACGTACTACACTATTCGCCTAAAACTTAATTTCCTGCGTCAGATGCGTTGCCTGATCGTCGCCATTGATGCGGACGGTGGCTGTAAGCGGTTTGGTCTGCCAGTTGATAGTAATCAGGCCGTAGTTTAGTTTCGCTACCATGTCGCCGACTCGGTGGCGGTTCGGTTCCTCGCGCGGGGCCGAAACGTGGGTCAGGCCGCTGCTGGTGATGTCGAAAAGATCGTATCCCAAACCGGGCACCGTTACTTTCGATACTTCGGCAATGTGGCGGTCACCGCTGATAAATAAAGCACCTTTGGGCTTCGTTTTGCCCACCAAATCCAGCAACCGCTGGCGGGCGGTTGGAAAGTTGGCCCACTTTTCATACGGATGTTCCTCAGGCAGAACCTGAATGCCGCTGCCGATAATATGCACATCGGCGTCAGAGTTAGTTAGTTCCTTTTCCAGCCATTTCCATTGTGATTCGCCCAGCATATCACCCGACGGGTCAGGAACATTGGCTTTCCCTTCTTTTTTGAGCGGGTCCCGAAAATACCGGCCATCCAGCAATATTACCTTCACTCGTTGACCGGTTGGGCCATACGTATGCGCCGAGTAGCCGCCTTCCTGTGTGCGTAAAGAACTATTGGCCGGTACGTCCAGAAAATCGAGCATTAGTTGCTGGCTTTCTTTTCGGCGCGGGTATTCCTTGCCGCCGTCGTTCACGCCATAATCATGATCGTCCCAAACGCCAATGATGGGTGTCGATTGCCGCAACTGCTGGTAAATCGGGTTCGACTTTTGCCGGTCGTATTTAGCTTTCAGCGTGTCCATGCTCTCCGAATCGCCATACATATTATCGCCGATCCAAACCCAGACATCAGGCTTCTGGGCGACAATGTCGTCCCATAATGGTTGTGGGCGTTTCTGGTCGCTACATGATCCAAAGGCAATTGTGGTAACGGTTTTCTGACCCTGCGAAGCGGTAGTTTGTGGCTTGGGCGTGCGGCAACCGATCAATAAAACGCAACTGAGCAGGCCAAGTGTGATAAGTTTTTGCATAAAAACGGGTTTTCAAATTGACCCGGTAAAAGTAAAGTAGCCGTCTCATTTTCGGGACTTGTTCAAGATTTGTTAATAGTGGACAAGTATCGCGAACGCTTATTCGACGCTTCCGTTGGTTTCTACATATCCCAACTCCGCACAATCCGGCTGCCGTTTTCTGTGGCTTCGGCCCGAATGTACGTATCGACTTCCTGCTGCAGTTCCTCAACGTGGGAAATAATGCCGACCACGCGGTTTTCAGAGCGAAGCGCTTTCAGCGTCTTAAATACCGTTTGCAGCGAATCTTTATCGAGCGTACCGAATCCTTCGTCTAAGAAAAACAGGTTTTGCTTCGCTTTGGTCAGGTGCTGAATGTTGTCAGACAGAGCCAGAGCGAGCGATAACGCAGCCTGAAAGGTCTGTCCACCCGAAAGCGTTTTCACACTCCTCACCTCTCCACCGTTAAGGAAATCACGCACCAGAAAATTGTTTTTATCATCTAATTCCAGCTTCAACTGGTTGTTGGTCAGCTTGAAAAAACGTTCGTTGGCCGACTCGCAAAGGTTTTTCAGATACACCGCCGATACGTAGTTTACGAAGCCCTGCGCCCGGAACATCTCGTCCATTTTCTTCAGATCCTGTCGTCGCAGATCAAGTTCATCGTGCCGTATCTGATGTTTCTGCTTGCTTGTCCACTTCTGTTCGAGTGTAGTCAGTACGTTGCCCGCCTTACCTATGGTCTTATTTACCTCATCTTTTTCGATACGTATTGCTTTCAACTGTTCCTGCACAGCCATCAACGTAAGTGGGTCAAACGGTTGGTCGGTTAGTTCTGTTTCCAGTTCAGAAACCAGATTCTGCAATCCACACAGCTTGTCCGAGTACTCTTTAATCCGCTGCTTCTCAATAGGTATGTTCAGGTCAGTTTTCAAAATCTGCTCAACCTGCTCCCGAATCAGTCCGTGCTCAAGCAGGTTTCCTGTTATCGTCTGCTCTAAAAGTAAGATCTCTTCGTCAACAGTAATAAGCTGTTTCGTCAGTTCGTTAACCTGCCCATCTGCCGACACAAGTTCTTTCTCGGCGTCGTTTCGCTCTTTTTCTGCGTCGTTAAAGGCCGTTTTGGCGTGCGTGTATCGCTGGGCCAGCGACTCGCGTAACTCATCAATCTTATCTAAGCCCCAATGTGCTACGTCGGCTATCTGATAATGTTTCAATGATTCTACGAAAACCTGAATTTGACCGTTCAATCCGGAAAGTGCCGATTTCGCTTCGGCAACTTTGTTCGTTTGTTCAGTTCGTATTTTCTCAGCTTCACTCAGTTGCTCGATCAATTCCCGAACAGCTTTCTGCGCTTCCTGAAGTTGTTTCTGATGCAGTCCCCCTTTCCGAATGGCTTCGGCAACTATATCGCTCTCATCTTTGGCGAATTCCGACCATACAAATTTGTCACTGTGCGTTGCCAGTTGCAAAACCACTTCGCCACGTTCGTCAATAAGCCGTTTGCCGTTCTCGATCACACCGCGCAACTCTGTTTCCAACCCTTTGATTGTCAGTCGGAGGTTGGTCATGTCGTTGATGCGCTGTTTTACTTTCGCTACCGACTGCTCACTTTTCAGTATGTCCGGCTCCTCTGTATTGTTGGCGTGTTTTGCCGGATGATGTAGGGAGCCGCAGAGCGGACACGGTATTCCGGCGGTCAGATTGTTCGCGTAACGTATCAATTCGGCTTTCAGCGCGATCTGTTGATGAGATGCGGTGCGCTCCTCCTCAATCTCTTTCAGGCGAATGATCGCTTTGTCGATTTGATCGGGCAGCGTTTTCAGGGTCAACTCGGCCCA
>JANPJE010000486.1:0-3319 GCA_031425355.1 Spirosoma sp.
AATGGGAGTACAGATGAATGTCCGGAAGGGGTTGTAACTGCAAAGCCAGCCGGTTACCCGTTTTTGAATCTACTTCGCCCTTTTTTTGCAGAAAAGCCGGAAATTTGGCAGCCAGTTTTTCGGGATTCACGCCCTGTTGCAGGAGCAGGTACGTCAGACAACCGTCCCAGTTCCAGGCATTGTCGAAGTTTTTATCCGGTTCATTTTTGGGATTGACCAGCCGCTGGAACGTACTGAACGACATCAGGTAATCGGCCTGTAGATGGGAGTTTTTCGGGAAATCGGGATAGACCCCCGTTATTCTGATCGGAAACTCCCGTTCTATAGTAATGACTTTCCCCATCGGGTTTGTGGTGCCAAACAATCGTTTCGCCAGCGAAGTCGAAATAACCCCCGTATTGGGTTCTGCCAGAGCCGTTTTGGCATTGCCTGTCAGCAACGGATACGAGAAGATCCTGAAGAACGACGGCATGGCAAATGCTCCCTGCTCGACTTTATATTTTCGGTCATTTGCCTCCAGCAATAGCTTGTTGCGAACATATACTTTTGTGTAATCCTCAACCTCCTCAAACGCACTTTTCAGGTGGTTTCCAACGGCAAACGGCCCGCCCGCCCACTCGGTCGAAAGCACGCCTTTTTCGTAGCGTTGTGCTTTAACCCGAAAAATACGGTCGGCGTTGGTATGAAACCGGTCGTAGCTTCGTTCAAAAGCAACGTATTGAAAAATGAGCAGCGTAGCCGCCATGCCTACCGCCAGCCCGCCAATGTTGATGGCTGAATAGGCCTTGTTTGTGACGATATTCCGCCAAGCGATTTTTAAATAATTTCTGAACATATAATAAGACAGTTAGACTGGGCCAATAGCTGTGAATAGGTGAGCGTTACTTCGTTACTTTGTCCGGTGAATCGTTATCTCGCCAATTATCAGCCCTTTACGCAAATGAGCATCTCCTGCGTACCGAATGTCGGACTCGCCGAATGCCATGACACCAATCCGGTTTGATGCGTAAACCCGCAACTGGCTATCGCCGTACGAATGGGCCGAGACCGTTTTTCCTGTCAGATTCTCGGTGTCGAGCCGATTTTCACCGTAGATCCGGTATCGCTGTTTGTCGGCCTGTCCAGACTGGATCGTCACCTTGTTCTCGCCGTACAGCTTCGCTTTGAGCGTATTGGTTTTCAGGGATGCCAGGGTAACCGTTGCCTGACCATACACCCGCAGCCGGAACGCGTCATTACGTAGCTCACTCCGACAGGTTACGTCTTCCTCGCCCCGTATTTGCAGGCTTTTCAGTTGCCGGTACGTTACGTAAGCCGTCACCTTTACGCTCTTATCGTAAATCGGTTTTTTATACGTGTGATCGCCTTCTTCCCATTTCTGGTGTTTGACGGTAATTCGGGCGTCGTCGAGGTAGACACGCAGCGTTTTGTGGCGAACGAAAACGTTCACCTTTTCCGGTTCAATATTCTCGTACGCCAACCGAATGCTCTCTTGTTCGCCCGCAACCAGCACTAAACTGACATGAGGACTGGTGATGACTTTGTCGAAGGCCGACAGCGTCTGAACCGGCGTTTGGGCTTGTGTTAAACCGGCAACCATCGTTAAGCAAACGGCGACTCCTGTTCTAAGTAAATTATTCATATACAGTGTGTTAAGCATCAAATCACTCACTCCGTAAACTGGTCACCGGGTTCACCAAAGCGGCCCGGTAGGCAACTGCGGCCACAATCAGCGCGGTTAGTCCAAACGCCAACAGGCCAATAGTCACGAAAGCAACCTGCTGGATATCAATACGATAGGCAAAGCTGTTTAGCCACGTATTGATAACGTATACCGCAATGGGCCAGCTAATGAACAGCGCAATCCCGATCAGGTAGGTATATTCGTTGATAGCCGACCTAATGATGGACAGCGACGAGGCTCCCAACACCCGGCGAATGCCAATTTCTTTGGTACGGGCCACCGTCAGAAAAATAGTGATGCCCACAATGCCAATGGCCGCCAGCAGAACAGCGATCAGATTGAAACAAGTCAGCAGATCGGCCGTCTGACGATCCTGTACATAAAGTTGCTTTATCTGCTGATCGAGCAATTCAATTTCGAGCGGCCTTTGCTGGTTTAACCCGGCATACACCCGGCGAATGTCAGCCAGCGTTTTGGCCGTTGTGGCCGGGTCATACCGAACAATTGTGCGCCCGTCCATCCGCAGGTTGGCAGCGACCGTGATGAAATACGGCTCCACCTTCTGGTGCAGCGAAAACACGTTGATGTCCTCGAAAATACCCGCTACCACAAACGGAATACCAGCCCGCCGATTCTCGTCAATGTATTCGGGTTCGGTAATAACGGTTTTGCCAATCAGCGATTCCACCGGCACACCCTGTTTGGCCGCCAGTTTTTGGGCCGCTGTCCGGTTGATGAGCGTGAACGGATTGGGCAGGTTGCGGCTGTTGCCGAGGGTGGTTTTAAGGCCATAGGCAGTCAGCGCAGCCGGGTCGAGGTACAGTTGCCGGGCATCGTCGAACACCACATCGGATTCCTGGAGTTTGTAGGTCACCTGATTGAACGGCTCAATGCCAAACGACGACCCGTTTCCCACCAACTGAACACCGGGAAGCTGCCGGATCTGCTGCTGAAAAACCGTCTGCTTCTCGGGCGATGAATACGCGTACAGGATGCCTTCCCGACGAAAACCAAGGTCTTTATTTTCCACGAAGTCTATCTGTTTCGCAATAAAATAAGACACTACCGTAATACCGATCAGCAAAATAAACTGACTGATGATCAAGTAGTTACGAACCGGAAACGTTCGACGTACCTGGCCGCGAAGACTACTATTGAACAGTGATAGTATTGGTTTGAAAGCCAGACTGATCGCGGTGAAACTGCTTGCCAACGTACCCAGCACCACCGCCAGCCCCACCAGCGTAAGCAACGGCAACGCATCAGCGAAAACATGGGTTGACAGGTCAGCGCCCATCAGTTGGTTGAACAGCGGCATGCAAACCACAACCAGCGCGGCCACGAGCGGCAAGGCGAGCAGAGCCAGTAAAACCCCCTCAAACACGAACTGGGCTGCAACAGAGGCAGTTAACGCGCCCAATGCCTTCCGCATACCAATTGATTTGGTTTGTTTCGACTTGATGGCCAGCGACAGGTTGGCGTAGTTGAAGAGTGTAATCAGGCAGATAAACACCGCAAAACAGCCGATCAACACCATGTAGAGTCGATTGCCGGGCGGCTTCAATTCATACAGGATGCCGGGAGTAAAGTGGATGCTGGCGAGGGGTTGTAACTGATGCTGTTTGTAGAGCGGAT
>JANPJE010000487.1:0-1524 GCA_031425355.1 Spirosoma sp.
TCGACCTTCGCTATTGGATTGATTCCCGGCTATGCCACCATCGGTTTCTGGGCACCGTTATTAGTGTTGCTCCTGCGGCTGATTCAGGGGCTGGCCCTCGGTGGTGAATACGGCGGAGCCGCTACGTATGTGGCCGAGTACGCACCCGAAGGCCGACGCGGTTTTTACACGAGCTTTATCCAGACAACCGCTACGTTGGGGCTGTTCGTGTCGCTGGGCGTGATTCTGCTGACACGCCAGTCGGTGGGGGTCGATCAGTTCGCCGAATGGGGCTGGCGGGTGCCGTTTTTGCTGTCGATTATTCTGGTGGGCGTCTCCATCGTTATTCGTCTGCGGATGGCCGAATCACCGTTATTTTCCAAGCTAAAGACCGAAGGTAATCTCTCGAAAAACCCGTTGGCGGAAAGTTTCGGCAAGAAACAAAACCTGAAAATGGTGTTACTGGCTTTGTTCGGAGCGACGGCGGGACAGGGCGTTATCTGGTACACAGGCCAGTTTTACGCGCTGTCGTTTATTCAGAAAGCCTGCAACATTGAGTTTGTCCAGTCGAATATCATAGTAGCCATTGCGCTGCTGGCCGCTACGCCATTTTTCGTCATTTTCGGCGGACTGTCTGACCGTATCGGGCGCAAAGGCATCATGCTGACGGGTATGCTGCTGGGGATTCTGACGTATCGCCCGATCTACGATAAAATGTATAATCTGGCGAACGTAGCAACGAAGCAGGAATTGACCGACGCCCGCACCATCGACCGCAAGCTGACCAAACAACCCAACGGCGATTTGCTGACGACGATGACCACAACTCATTTTTTCGCCGATGGATTAGTCGCGAAAGACATTGAGAAAACGGTATCATCGGCGACCGCCACAAGCGCAACAATCAAACCCGAACTGACCAAAGCCGTAACGCTGCCGAACAGCAGTTTCTGGCTGATGGTTTTCCTCATTTTCGTGCAGGTGCTATACGTAACTATGGTTTATGGTCCGATTGCTGCCTTTCTGGTCGAACTGTTCCCTACCCGGATTCGCTATACGTCGATGTCGCTGCCGTATCACATTGGCAATGGCATCTTTGGTGGATTGACGCCGTTTATCGCCACGGCATTGGTGGCAACGGCAACGAAAGCCAACGAAATTTCGCCCGGTTCGGTCGACAAACCGTATCTCGAAGGACTCTGGTATCCAATTCTGGTGGCGGGCGTTTGCTTTGTTATTGGCCTGCTTTATCTGAAAAATAAATCAATTGTGAATGAGTGAATTGTGAATGCGCGTCATCAAGCTATTCACCGCTCCGGCGGCCCGGTCATTCACAATTCACTCATTCGCTCATTAAGTATGGAACAACTCAAAAAATATTTCGGCATTATCTGGATAGTACTTGGCGTTTATGTCGGTTATGACCGCATTACCGACAGTCTGACCAAAATCGGCAGTGCTAATCTCGAAGACCGCGTTTTCGGGTGGGTGGTGCTGTGCGTACTGGTGCCCATCGTTGTTGGCGGATTGATTCTGTTCGGCAAA
>JANPJE010000488.1:0-2260 GCA_031425355.1 Spirosoma sp.
GTGCTCCATTTCGATACTGATTTTGATCACCCGCTGGAGTCGGTGCTGATGACGCACCCCGAAACGGTTGTGCCTTTCTGCGTCCGTGATTTTGTGTTGTGCAATGACCGGAACGAGCGTATTTACGAGCAGTCGGGCAACTACCTCACCCAGCAGATTATCCGGTTCGACAAACCGGTAGAAACCCGAAGTCTGAGCCTGCATCTGAACGCCATGAACGGGGCTGTTCCAGCGGCTCTGATGGAAATGCGGTGCTACGAATAGCGAATGGCCTACCGATCAACTCCTGATGAACGTACCATTTAACAAATAATGAACTACACACTTCTTTCGATTATTCTGGTCTGGTGTTTCAGCAGTTATGCTCAGGTCAACCCGCTGGCGGTGCCGCTGGTTAATCAGGCGGGTTACAACCGGAGCGAGGCAAAGCGGTTTGTGTGCTACGATGCCGCCGATGGTACCCCGTTTCAGATTGTCCGGCAAACAGATAACGCCATCGTCTATTCGGGGGTCGTCAGCAACCGGGCGGGTGATTTTAGCCCATTCAACCCAAAAGAGGCCACAAGTGAATATGTTGTATCGATCAAAGGCCGACAGCCATCGGTGCCGTTCCGCATTGCGGATTATTTGATTGAAGGTATTTCGTCCAAACTGGCTTATGATTTTTTCGTCGATGTGCGTGGCTCGGAAGACCCGGTTCATTCAAACGAAGCGAAAGTCTACGGCGGTGGCCCCTCCCGCGATCAGGGGTCATACGGATTGGAAACGACGTTTGAGACGCTGTTCTATGCGTCGAACCCGGCTTTGTTTGACCGTTGGACGACCGAACTGGGCGACAAAAAAACCGCCGACCTCATCGACCTGATTCTCTGGCATGGAGAATTTGCCTATCACCATATCGACTACAACGGCCCGGTGGCGAATCGGCATGGCACACTGGGTTACGAAGGCCAACCGCGCATGACCTATGATTACTGGAATACGCTCGACCAACTGGCGGCCGTTTGCGCGGGTTATCACAGTTTCCTGAAACCTCATTTACCCAGAGCAACGTACCTGACGTACCGCGATGAGTGCCGCAAACGCTGGCAGACTTACGACCGGCACAAGGTAGTTCGCCACTGGACGTTGAGCACGAAATGGGTCGATGAAGGGTATCAGGAGTTCAACGAGATGGGCAATGCCTTCGGGCAGTCGGTGTTCAGTAACCTGTTCATGTACCTTTCGGAAAAGGAAGAAGCCGACGGGAAGCCGGATCAGTACCTCCGCTGGGCACAGGAAAGTGCCGAAGACATCATCAAAAACTGGGATTTTAACAACCCCCGGCATATGTGGTGGATTCGGAATGCCGAACACATCACCCCGCAGGCACTGGCGTTTTTTCTGCTCGTGGCCCCCGACAAAGCGCCCAAAGGCACCCGCGAAAAGCTCATGGCCTGGCGCGATCACATGAAGCAGAAAACGGCCAACTTCTGGCAGTATCGGGTGCATAGTGATACGGAATGGGCGCACCCAAAAACCAAAGAACTGGGCGGAGCACCCGCGCTGGGCGGTTCCATGTTTGCGGTGGCGCATCTGCTGAACGACCGTGAGCTACGTAACATTGGCTGGTCGCAGGTCAATTTTGTCTTTGGAATAAATCCCGTTGGGGCGCACCTGAGCAACAAAAGCAACGAACGGCTGGCGATGAATGGCTACTGGGAAGGCGTAGAAAACGGCTGGCCTAAAGCACATCCCAACGGCTACGGAATGCTCGGCAAGGTTCGCGGCACCCTCGACGGCACCCCGCTCGACGCACAGTTTCCCCGGCCAGGTACGTTGTCAGCAAGTGCCGATTCGATAGATGGAAAAGGCGACCATATTGGCCAAAATGCCTACGCCACCGAAGGCTGGGCCATCTCGAACCGGGGCTGGATGGCTACGCTCACGTTCGCTCCGCTGGGTACGTATCGAATTCGGGTGCTGGATGGGGCGGGCAAGAAGCTGTTGAAAATGGCTAAAGCGGGACAGAGCGTCGTGCTCGAATTGACGGCGGCTCTCAATCTGGACCCCAAAAAAGTAGAGGCCGGCTGGGTGCTGGTGAGTCTCGATGGAAAAGAATCCACAAAGGTTCCGGTACAGGAAACCGCGCCCGATTCGGGTGTTTTCACGGCGCGTTATCGGTTACCTGTGAACGGCTCGAAACAGCTTACAACCTCCTACGGCTACTGGGGACTGGGCGTCAATACAACCCTTCAACTTCGTTAATCTATTGGCAATG
>JANPJE010000489.1:0-2626 GCA_031425355.1 Spirosoma sp.
GATATCTTCCCAACCCGCTACGTCGACGCCGTGGTGTTCCAGAGCAACGAAATTCTCGGTAGCAGCCGCGCAATGGATGTTTGCCATCATGCAAATAGGTGATCCGGCAAAGTGCATGGCCATTGGAATACCGTGTTCTTCGGCGTAATCACCGATTTTCTTGGTTTCGAGCAAGCCGCCCGACGACGCCAGATCGGGGTGGATCATGTCGACGGCGCGGGCGTCGATGAGTTTGATGAAGTCTTCTTTCAGGTAGATATCTTCACCCGTCAGCGTTGGCGTGTCGATGGCATCGGAAATCTGTTTCCATTGGTCAGTATAGAACCAGGGCACGAGGTCCTCCAGCCAGGCCAGTCGGAACGGTTCCATCGCTCTTCCGATCTGAATGGCTGTGTTCACGTCGAAGTGCCCGAAATGGTCGGCAGCTAAGGGTGTCTCATAGCCAACAATGTCGCGAACGCGCCCAACGTGTTCAACCAGTTTATCTAAGCCTTTTTTGGTCACCTGAATCCGGGTAAACGGGTGCTTGGTATTAGCGTAATTGCCCAATTTACCCGGCTCAGTGTCGCTCCATTGGCGTTTCACACTCCAGTTATTGGCATTCACCAGCGTACCGGGCTGATCGGCCAGCATCCCGATGCCAAAATCCATTTTCAGGAACGAATAGCCCTGGTCTTTACGAGTCTGCATATTTTTGGCAAAATCCTCGTACGTTTTTCCTTCGGGCGTATCGGCATACAATCGGACGTAGTCGCGGTACTTTCCACCCAGCATTTGATAAACGGGTACGTTGAACGCCTTCCCAGCCAGATCCCACAGCGCCATTTCAACACCACAGACCCCACCAGCCGCGCGGCTATGTCCGCCGAACTGCTTAATCTGCTTGAATATCTGCTCCACGTTGCAGGGATTTTTACCCAGCAACCGGCTTTTCAGCATCAGGGCATAATTGGCACTCGCCCCGTCGCGCACTTCGCCCCATCCCACAAGTCCCTGGTTGGTGTCAATCCGGATGATGGGGCTACTGAACGGAACGCCACTCAGGATAGCGACACGCAGGTCGGTGATTCTCAACTCATTGGGCTTCGAGTCACGGGAAACTTTCTGGGTAATAAACTCCAGTTCCTGATCAACCTGATGCGGTCCGGGCGTTTTGTCGAACATAAGACCAAGCGATAAACCGCCTAAACCGGCCTTTCGCAAAAAGTCGCGCCGGTCGGGGGAATTACCGGGGGATGACAATCGGGAGAAAATGTTTTTCATGGTAAGATGACGATTGATCTGAGTTTATGGCTATTCATCCATAAAATAAGTCAATGGCAGTATTTTACTCATTTGGTCGTCTTTTATATCAGGAATTGGTTTAAATCCCCTCTTTTATTATGAAAAAACTGGCTTTACCGCTCTTATCCGTAGTCATATTTACCGCTCTTTCGGGAGGCTCTCCAGCCCAGGCCCAACGAGTTGGCTCGTCGCCCGAACACGTCAAAGCGCTGACCAGCAGTTGGAAAGGCGACCGGTTACCGGATGGTCGTCCGCAGGTGCCGGATCTCGTGCTGGACCGATTACAAAACTGCACATTAGAGCAAATCTGGGGGTATCTGAGCAACAAAGGATACCGGAATCAGGTCGAAAAAAACTGGATCATTCTTAACCCCGGCCAAACCATGACCGGTCGGGTGGTAACGGCGCAGTTCATGCCCACCCGCCCCGACCTCGATAGTCTGGTTCGGGCACAGGGTAAAGCCGAAGGTCGTTCGCAGAAGGGAGGCATCAATATCTGGCCGATTGATGTGTTGACAAAAGGCGATGTGTACGTAGCTGACGGCTACGGTAAAATCAAAGACGGCACGCTGATTGGCTCAAGTCTCGGCAACGCTATTTACGGCAAAACGGGCAAGGGCGTGATTTTTTACGGATCGGTTCGGGACATGCAGGAACTGAAAGATACGAAAGGCTTTAATGCCTGGGTCAAAGGGCATGATCCGTCGTATATCAAGGACATGACGCCGACATCCATCAATGCGCCAATACGTATCGGCGATGTTACGGTGCTGCCCGGCGATGTGGTGTTTGCCAATGAGTACGGGACCGTATTTATCCCGGCTCACTTAGTGGAAGGGCTGGTTTCGGCGTCGGAGATGACGGCCCTGCGTGATGAATTTGAGCGCGTTCTCCTCCAGCAAAGCAAATACCCATCCGGCGAAATACACGGCGATTGGTCAGTCAAAATCAAAGATGAATTCAGAGCCTGGGTGGGTAAGTAACCAAAAAAGTTAGACATCAGCCAGAAGGATAATGATACATATCTGGCAAAGGAAGCGCATTGAAAATGAGCACCGCACAAATGAAAGTAAAAACTGCATCTGTATTTCTTACCATTACCGTTCTTTTCGTTGCAGGCTATTCGTCTGCGCAGACGATGCCAAAAGACGAGTTGGTGTTTTTAACCTCCGAGTGGAAAGGTGAGCGGTTTGCCGATGGACGCCCGAAAATTTCGGATGATTTGGTGCAGCGGGACATAACCATTGGTATTGATGACGCCTGGACAGTACTGAAAAACGTAGGCTATCTGATTCAGTTTGAAGGCGGCTGGAAATTGATAAAAGACGACGTGCCCGTTACC
>JANPJE010000490.1:0-11361 GCA_031425355.1 Spirosoma sp.
CGTATCTCTACGGTACGTTTCACCTCGTTTGCCCCACCGATCTGCAAATCACGGACGATATCAAAAAGGCCATTGGTAGTGCCCAGCAGGTATATTTAGAACTCGACATGGACGATCCCGCCATGATGGGAAGTATGCAGAAAGCCATGATGATGCCCAGCGGCCAGACCGTAAAAGACCTGCTCAAGCCCGACGATTATACCGTACTGGATAATTATCTGAAGCAGAAAATGAACATGGGACTGGCGCAGGTTAGCATGATGAAACCCATCGCTCTGATGTCGCTGATGTACATGACGATGTTGCCCTGCCAGCCGGCTTCCTACGACATGACGTTTGCGCAAATGGCCGCCACCGACAAAAAAGAAGTACTGGGGCTCGAAACGCTGGAAGCCGAACTGGCCGCGTTTGATAAAATTCCGATGGCTGAACAGCTTAAAGGATTAGTTGATATGGCCCGAAAGCCCGACGAAGCGAAGAAGGAGTTTAACGACTTGATCGCGCTTTACAAGAGCCACGACATCGCTAAACTAATGGATTTCATGAAAACCAGCCAGTTTAGCGGTGGCGATTTTTCGCAGTTTGAAGAAAGCCTGCTCAGCGAACGTAACGCCAACTGGATTCCGGTCATCGAGAGAGCGGCCAAAGAAAAACCGACGTTTTTCGCGTTCGGGGCCGGGCATCTGGGCAATGAAAAAGGCGTGATTAACCTGCTCAGAAAGAAGGGTTATACCGTCAAGCCGCTGGAGTAAGGGTTGATTCAATGTTTCTGTCAGTCCCCGGTCTGAAGACCGAGGCAAGTCATCTGCTTCCTCAGGGCGGGCTAATTCTGAGAAGACAAATGACTTGCCCTGGTCTTCAGACCGGGGCTTTTCTATAAACTGGCAGGGAACGTACCGCGAAATAAATTATTTCAGGAACATACAACCATACCGGCAAAAAGCGGGTCTGGTTGTATGTTCCTGATCCAATTGACTCCTGCTGCATGGATGCTGTCTACCTCTACAATCGGTCTGTGTATTTAAGGTGTCTTATCAATCGGTTCATCACAGCGATCCTGATCGGCAACTCGCTGTGGATACCCGCTCAGGCACAGGCGACGAAGAGTTATACGAACTGGTATCTGGGCGATGGCGCAGGCATGACGCTCAACGGCGCAACACCACGGGCGTTGACGGACGGAAAGCTGAATACGAGTGAAGGCTGCGCATCCGTCTCTGATACGAGCGGAAATCTGGTTTTCTACACCGATGGCAGCACAATCTGGAACAAAAATCACGACATTATACTTGGTGCTACCGGCCTGGGCGGCAGTACGTCCAGCACACAATCGGCCCTGATTGTGCCGTATCAGAACAGCGATGCCCGGTTTTACGTCTTTTCGGTAGCAGCTCAGAATGAGCAAACCGGTGTTCAGTATGCCATTGTCAACATGACGCTGAACGGCGGACGGGGTGGGGTAGAGGTTAAAAATAAGCTGGTTGTTGGGGCGGCTACCGAAAAAATTACGGCCATCAATCACTGCAATAACCTGAACCGCTGGATTATTACGCACGAAAAAGGCAACAATACGTTCCGGGTTAACCTGCTGAATGACAACGGCTTAATAGCATCCACCGGTCTATATCGAACAGGTAGTTCACACCAGCAGAGTAAGGGGTACATGAAGCCGTCGCACGATGGCCGAAAACTGGCTGTAGCCGTTTCAGATGGCGCCGGTGCGGGGTTTCTGGAGGTGTTTGATTTCGACAATAAAACCGGGGCGATCACCAACCCGGTAAAACTGGCGGGGCCGGAAACTGACGGAGCGTATGGCATTGAGTTCTCGCCCGATAACAAACTGATTTATCTCGCTTCGTTTTCGGGCAAAAAAATCTATCAGCTCAGCGTCGATGGCTTGACCGTGACCACAACACTGACCGCTCAGTCGCAACGTACCACGTCGACGGGGGTTGGGGCTTTGCAGCTTGGGCCGGACGGTAAAATTTACGGAACCCAGCCCGGAGAAGACTATCTGATGGTAATAAACCAGCCGAATCAGGTTGGGACCGGATGCGGATTTGTGTCGCAGGCGGTTTCGCTGGGTGGCAAAACGGGTCGCTATGGATTGCCGTTTATGCTCGATCAAATTCCATATTTACCCCCCGGCCTGACCATCTCGCAGATCCAACTGCCTGGTTGTAACCGGATTCTGCTCGAATCGCATCCGGTAAATCTGGACCCAACTTATTTAGTGTATGAATGGTATGTGGAGGGCGTTGCCATAAAAGGAGCGCCCGGCCCACTTTTCCGGCCCACCAAATCAGGAACCTACAGCCTGAAAATTCGGGAAACGAAATGCCGGGATATCCAGCAGTTTTCCAACGAAATTCTGGTGGTGCTGGTCGAGGCAAACCCGACCGTAACGGCGGCTCCTGATTCCTGCGGCACATTTCGGCTGGCAGCCCACGCAACCGGCGGCCTTGTTCAATGGACGGGGACCGGAGTCAATCCCGCACAGGCAAATCTCGATTCGATAACCGTATCGGGCATCGTTGGTACACGAACGTTTCAGGTACGAGTCAGCAATCCGGCTGATGCAACCTGCTTTTCTCAAAAAGACGTAACGGTAACGTTTACCGCGCCCCCTGCCTTTCAATTTACGCCGACAACACGCACCGTTTGCGGGGACACGCTCCGGCTGACCGCCACCCCGACGCCCGACTGGAACACCTTTCGCTGGCAGTTGCCCGATGGACGTAACGCCATCGGAACAACGCTCACTGCGCGTCAGAGTGGCCTTTACCGGATCACGGCGATCAGCACCGCCACCGGCTGTAAAAGCGAAACCGATGTAACTGTAACGCTGAACCGCAACCCCGTTTTGCGGTTAAGTGCCCGACAGATAGACACTTGCTTTGCCAATTCCATAGCTGCCGGGTCTCTCGAACTGGATGCGGGTGCGGTGCCGGGCGGCTCATATACCTGGACCAAAGAGGGAAACATACTCGGTAACAGCCCGCTGCAAACAGTACGTGATTACGGTTCGTTTCGCGTAACCGTCCGCACACTGGCGGGATGCACTGCCACCGATTCGGTACGTATCGTTTCGGTCTGTCCGCCCGTGCCGCCGGGGTTGACAATGCCCGATGCCTTTACGCCAAACGGCGATGGGCAAAATGAACGATTAGTGCTATATGCCGCTGGTATTGAGCATGTAAGTCTCCTCATTTACAACCGATGGGGTGAGGTGATTTACAATGTAGCGAGCGATTCGCCAACGCAGTCGGGCTGGGAAACATGGGATGGCACCTGCCAGGGTCAGCCGGTCGACAGTGGCCCATATGTTTACAGTCTGGAAATGAAATCGCCGACTTACCCCAATCCATTTGTCAGGCGGGGCGTCATTCAGTTGATCCGGTAGTGTTGTACATATCCCCGGCCTAAAGGCTGGGGCAAGTCATTTACTCCCCCAGGCCAAGCTTATTTGGGAAAACAAATAACTTGCCCTGGTCTTCAGACCGGGGATACTTACAACAGACCTTTAAACCGGGGCCTACATTTGGCTTCCTGATTTGCACCCATTTTCCCATACGACCCAATCATTTTAGGTGCTGACAGTTAGACCGTACCGTGTTACTGCTTTGAATAAAATATAAGCTACGGCTCATACTTTACTCAAGTAGAAACAACGCACTGTTTATGATCCCTCTGTTTAATTATTTCTCGATTGGCGGTCTGTTTATGGGTCTACTGGGCCTGCTGGGTAGCTGGGTCGGTGTAAATGGTCCCAGTACGTCTACCAAACTGCCAACTGTGCAGATTGACACGACCAACCGCCCGGAAGAGAATCGATTTACCAAAACGGCACTATCGAATGACCTCAACGAGCCGATGGAACTGGCTGTAGCACCCGATGGCCGCGTGTTTTTTGTGGAACGGGGCGGTAAGTTCTATATGTACGATCCCATTCAGAAAAAGACCCGGCTACTGCACGATTTCCCTGTGAAAGCTGTCGAGAAATACCTCAACGGATTGCTGGGCATGACCATAGATCCCGACTTCAAACAGAATCATTACCTCTATTTTTTCTATACCATTCAGGATAAGGAACTGACCAAACAGCGCATTGCCCGGTTTGTGATCAACAATGACAATACGCTCGATTTAGCCAGCGAAAAATCCATTATTGAATTCCCGATTGACCTCGAAGTAAGTGCCCACACGGGCGGTTCGATGGCCTGGGATACGCACAGAAACCTCTTCATTTCGACCGGCGACAATACGGTTCCGTTTGAGTCGAATGGATTCGCGCCCATTGATGAACGCGCCAGTCGGCACACGTTCGATGCCCAGCGGTCGGCGGGAAACCCGAACGATTTGCGGGGCAAAATCCTACGTATTCACGTCGAAGCGGACGGTTCCTACACCATTCCCGACGGCAATCTGTTTCCGAAAGGAACCGCCGGGACGCGCCCGGAAATTTACGTAATGGGCTGCCGGAATCCGTATCGCATCTCGGTCGATCCAGCTACGTCGATTGTGTATTGGGGTGAAATTGGCCCCGATTCCGGCACGGATGGCGTGCAGGGACCGCGTGGCTACGACGAATTTAATCAGGCAAAAAAGGCGGGTAATTACGGATGGCCGTATTTCGTGGGCAACAGCAAACCCTATTTTCAGTACGATTTTGCCACTAAAAACGTCGGTGCCCTGTTCGATCCGGCGGCTCCCGTCAATAACTCGCCCAACAATACCGGCGCGAAACAATTGCCGCCCGTGAACAACGCAATGGTGTGGTATCCGTACAACAAATCCGACGAATTTCCGGCGCTGGGCGTTGGCGGACGGTGCGCGATGGGCGGGCCGGTCTATCACTTCGACGAAAAATTAGTATCGGCAACGAAACTGCCCGCTTACTACGATAAGGCCTTATTTATGTACGACTGGATGCGGAACTGGGTCTTTGCGGTTCGGTTAGACGACCAGCAGAATTTTCAGTCGATGGAGCGCTTCATGCCAACGCGGGGCGATTTCCGGCGTCCGGTCGATATGGAGGTCGGGCCGGAAGGGTCGATGTATATGCTCGAATATGGCTCGGTGTATGGCATCGACAACGAAGATGCCCGACTGGTACGTATTGATTTTAACCCCGGCAACCGCGCTCCCGTTGCGCAGGTTACGGCCAGTGATACCATCGGAATTGCCCCGCTGACGGTGGCTTTCGGTAATGGCAGCTACGATTACGACAAAACGGATGCGCTGCGCTACAAGTGGCAGTTTGAAGGCAATACGGTTGCCTCAACGGAGGCCAATCCGACATACACCTTCCGCAAAAACGGTATTTATAAAACTCGCCTGACCGTGACCGACCCCGCCGGAAAATCCAGCAGCAATACGCTGACAATTCGGGTGGGCAATACCATGCCACAGGTAGCGATCTCGACAACGGATAACAGTACGTTCTTTTTCCCGAACCAGACGCCACTCCGCTATGCCGTGTCGGTGACGGATAAAGAAGATAAGCTTATTGATAAGAAAATGGTGAACGTAGCCCTGACCTACATCCCGAAAGTGGCGGGGAACGATCAGCAAATGGGCCACCAACAAATTTCGGCGTCATTCAATCTCGGCAAATCGCTGATTGCGGGGAGCGACTGCAAAGCCTGTCATCAGGTAGCGGCCAAATCGGTGGGGCCATCGTTTACGGAGATCGCGAAAAAGTACCACGACGATAAAACGGCAACGGCTAAATTGGCGAACAAAATTATCATCGGTGGCGGGGGTGTCTGGGGTGAACATGCCATGAGCGCGCATCCGCAGCTCTCGCGCGAGGAAACGACCGAAATGGTGAAATACATCTTCTCGCTGGCCAAGCCGCCCACCGATAACCGGCTCCCGCAACAGGGAAATCTGGTGCTGAAAGATCACGTCGGCAACGAAGAATCGAGCCGCTACATCTTGACCGCTTCCTACACTGATAAAGGGAGCGTCGGTGCGCCACAGCCTAAACTGGCCCTAACAAAAAGCGACGCGCTGGTGCTTCGTCCGACGAAAGTGATGGTCACCGAGGCCGACTCGGTGTACAAGATGGATCGGCAGGGCAAGCGGTTGGGTAACATCCGCCATCTGTCCTATTTCGTTCTGAAAGCCATTGATCTGAAGGACATTGACCAGCTAACGTATCATTACGCATCGAAAGATCAGGGGGCTTCCATCGCTGTGCATACCGACTCACCCACGGGGCCAGTCATCAGCACAGTGAGTTATAACCCAACGGGCGATGGGCGAACGTATGCCGATGTAAGTGCGCCGGTTCAGAATCCGGGCACCAAGCGCGACTTGTATTTTGTTTTCGAGAATACCAGTGCGGGTGATAAAGCCCTCGGTTCGCTAAACTGGGTTGTTTTTCGACCTAAAGAAGCCATTGCAGGCCAGCCCGCCAAACAATCGGGCAAGTAAGCTGGTACCCTATAACACTGGGTTTCAACCCGGTGGACCCTTGTAAAGACCAATCCCCCCAACTCATGCACAACTCACTTCTTTCATTTGCCTGCCTGATTTCTGCGTCCATTTTGGTGAATGGTGTTCGGGAGTACCGAAATGACATGCCGCCCGCCCCAACAATCAGCATTACAAAAAAGGCAATTACGCCATCGGAGGTGAAGCTCCCGGCTGGCTTTTCGGCAACGATTGTGGCGCAGGAGTTGGGGTCAGCCCGGCACATTGCCATCACCAAAACCGGTGATCTGTACGTAAAACTTGCCAAACTGAAAGACGGCAAAGGCATCTATCGCCTGCGCGACACCAACAATGATGGCGTTGTCGATGAGCAAATGGGTTTCGGCGACTATCCCGGAACCGGCATTTTTATCCGGGACGGGTATTTATACACCTCCTCGAACAGCAGCATTTACCGGTATAAACTCAATGACAAACAGGACGTAATAAATCCTGACCAGCCAGAACTTTTGGTATCGGGTTTGCGCGAAAAAGACCGTGACAAATCGAAATCGATAGCCGTTGATAATCAGGGCAATATCTACGTTAACATCGCGTCTGACAACGATGCGTGTCGCGAAAAAGGCACCGGCAAAGGGCAGATGCCCTGCACCCTGCTGGACTCGGCGGCTGGCATCTGGCGGTTCAAAGCCGACGCACTAAACCAGACGTATGCCAATGGAATTCGGTACGCAACGGGCCTGAAAAACGTAGTGGGTCTGGACTGGAACAGCAAAACCAACTCGCTGTTTGTGTTGCAGCATGGCCGGGGTAAGTTCGATGATTTTTACCCCCAATATTACACGCCAAAGCAAAGTGCCGAGCTGCCCGCCGAAACCATGTATGAAGTCCATCAGGGCGACGATGCCGGATGGCCGTATGTGTATTATGACCAGTTTCAGAAAAAGAAAATTCTGGCACCGGAGTACGGGGGCGATGGCAAAAAAACAGGTACGGCCAAAACCCTGGACCCAATAGCCGCTTTCCCGGCGCATATGGGTCCAAACGGCTTGCTGTTTTATACGGGAACGGCTTTTCCGGCCAAATACCGGAATGGTGCGTTCATCGCGTTTCATGCCCAGTCGCAGGAGTTGCACAAAGGCTATCTGGTTGGCTTTGTGCCGTTTAAGAACGGCAAACCGTCGGGGCCGTGGGAAATTTTCGCGGATAATTTTGCAGGCACTGATCTGGTAAAGCCAACGGGACCGGTTCAGCATCGCCCCTGCGGACTGGCGCAAGGCCCGGACGGTTCCTTATACGTAACGGACGACCTGAACGGAACCCTCTTCAAAATAGCGTACCAATCCCCATCGTCGGGCCGCAAAGAAACAACTTCCCGAACGAAGTAAACGTATCGTTTTTATCAGCCAAAAAAGACCATCACTGGTGGGTGATGGTCTTTTTTGGTTACGCTCATCAGATTTGCTACACTCCTTTTTGACTACGTTTAAAAGGAACTAGCTCAACGTTGGATGTACTTTGAAACAAGTTTTTGTAGTACTTCGAGAAGCCTGTAGTTTTTACCTCAATAATCATCATTCACTTAAACGCCTAAATCGTTGAACCACTTTTTCCGCTCCGTAGCCTTCCAGATGTTGCTACTGATTAGTACTTCCTGCATAATCTTTTCGTGTAAAGAGTCTAACCCGGCACCTGAGGAGTTAGACGTTGCCGAAACAGTATATATAGGTAGCAGAGATGGGTTACTGTATGCTTTCAATGCCTTGACTGGAGCTAAAAAGTGGGAATTTGTTGTTGCATCAACGATTATTAATGCCAGCCCCACCGTGGCCAATGGACTTGTCTATATAGGCGCCTATAGCGCCGATGGAAAATTTTATGCTGTTGATGCAACAACAGGGGCTAAAAAGTGGGAATTCTCAGTTGGATTAGGTGATCATGGATCTAATTTTTTCAATTCCAGTCCTACAGTAGCCAATGGCATCGTGTATGCAGGCAACTTCAACGGTAAATTATATGCTATGGATGCCATGTCAGGGATTAAAAAATGGGAATTCTCGACTGGCGGTTCTGGGTTGAGTAGTCCTACAGTCGCTAATGGGATAGTTTATATGGGGCATTATGGAAAGTTATATGCTGTGGATGCGGTAACCGGAGTCAAAAAATGGGAATACGTAACGGATGGTGGTGATACATCGAATCCCGCAGTCATTGACGGAATTGTTTATGTAAGTTTTGGCCTTAATGTATTCGCTCTTGACGCTTTAACCGGGGCTAAAAAATGGGTTCACAGACCTTCCAGTGGCGGTATTTATGGTAGTCCCACAATGGCCAACGGAATAGTTTATTTCGGAGGTTATGCGATTAATGCCATGTCGGGAACATATAAATGGTCGTTGGAAGGCGTTGAATTTAGTAATTCCAGTCCAACAGTTGCTAATGGGGTTGTTTACATAGGGTCTAAAGATTACAAGTTGTATGCTGTAGATGCGCTGACAGGAGCTAAGAAATGGGCGTTCGTGACCGAACAAGCAGTTAATTCCAGTCCCACCGTAGTTAGTGGAGTTGTTTATGTTGGTAGTCAGGATCGCAAACTATACGCAGTGGATGCTTTAACGGGGACTAAAAAATGGGAAGTTATTACGGGCTATGGAGGCATCTTCTCCTCGCCATGTGTTGTAACGAAGAAGGGCGTTGTTTACCATCCGGGTATCAGTGGCGATCAGCAATGAAGTCGGTTTGACGTAATCCTATAAACGGGAAAGACGAGTGCCATACTCCACGTAATGGCATTCGTCTTTTCCGTTTAAAAGTCTGAGTATTCTATTTCACTTCGCTAATTTCCAGCACAACGCTTGTTCGGCGGGCATCGACTTGCGGGTTGAAGCCAATGGTCATTAGGTAGTTACCCGAATACGTAGCGGTGCTTTTGTTGATGGCCGATGACGCTCCGGGGTAGACGTTCAGTTCCTGAATTGCGTATTTCTTGTCGGGGTTAAGCCCTTTCAATTTAATCGACGCCAGACTGCCCGCCCTGTAACGGTCCTTCACCAGATACGTAAACCACATGGCCCGGTCCTGCCCTGCGCTGACATACATAGCCGAGGCTACGTCGTTGGTGTAGGGCGATGACAGCCGGAACAGGTCGCCCTGCCAGATCACATTTTTTACACGCTCGTAGGTTTTCAGGGCCTGCTGGCTAAACGCCAGTTCCGGTTCGGTTAGCTTACTGACCACAATATCATACCCGAGTTTGCCCATCATCGCTACGTCGGTACGGAACTTGATGGGCTGTTTTCCCCAGTCCGTCACGTGGTTGCAACTGGCAATGGACGGGAAGAAATACGAATAATTCCACTGGATAAATATCCGCTCCAGTCCGTCGGTATTGTCGCTGGGCCAGTATTCAGTAAAGTATTTCAGCGCACCGTAATCCACGCGGCCCCCGCCCCCGGAACAGAGCATCATGGGCAGGGCAGGGTACTTGGCCCGGAGCCGGTCCAGCACTTTATACAAGCCATGCACATAATCGACGTAGAGGTGCGACTGGTTCTGAATCGTGGCTGAATAGGCGTTGTAAATAACCGCGTTACAGTCCCATTTGATGAAACCCAGCGTTGGATTTTTGGTCAGGATTCCATTTACTAACTCATACACAAAGTCCTGGACTTTCGGATTCGAGAGGTCGAGCACCAACTGATTTCGGTAGTAATACTCTGTCCGGTTCGGGAGCTTGATGACCCAGTCGGGGTGTTTTTCGTAAAGTTCACTCTTGGGACTTACCATCTCCGGTTCCAGCCAGATACCAAATTTAACCCCCGCTGTTTCGGCTTCTTTCACCAAGTAGCCCAACCCATGCGGCAGTTTTTTTACATTCTCCTGCCAGTCGCCCAAGCCCGCGCGGTCGTTGTTGCGGGGGTATTTATTGCCAAACCAGCCATCGTCGAGCAGAAATAAATCGACGCCTAATTTTTTGCCATCGGCAAAGAGCGTCGTCAGCTTCTCCTCATTGAAATCGAAATACGTGGCTTCCCAGTTGTTAAGCAGCGTCAGGCGGTTGCCCTCACCCTGCGGAATTCGGTGTTTACGTGCCCACCGATGCAGACTCCGGCTTGCACCGCCCTTGCCCTGCGTGGAATACGTAAACAGAAAGGCAGGCGTAACAAACTCAGTAGCAGGGGCCAGCGTGTAGGCCGACGCATACGGATTGATACCCGCCATCAGCCGAAGATTGTGCAGGGGGTCCACTTCAAAGGCCAATTGATAATTGCCCGACCATGCCAGCGTTCCGGCAATGACCTCACCCCGGTCTTCATCGGCAGGTTGGTTGAGCGATACCAGAAAGGACGGTGGCTGGAACAAATCGGCCCGCGTACCCAGCTTGGAATCCAGAATTTTGATGCCTTCGGTGAGCGGCACTTCGGTGGGGTTCATCTCGCTGGCCCAGTCGCCGTGGAAATGTGTGAGGTAATAGTTCTGCGCTGGAATATAAAGGTTGGCTGATGCGTAGTTGTGCAGCACCACCGGCTTTTTTTCGGTATGCCGGATGGCTGTCCATTGCTCGATAACATCCTCATTCTGATACGCTTTGTAGTGCATCGTCACCTCGAACGGGTACTGCGGGTCTTTCAGATAAACTTTCGTCAGAATAACCCCATCGGCTACCGACTGGCTCTCGTGCCGGATGTATTTGAGATCGAGCGAAGGGTTTCCGTCGGCATGGGTTACGCGAATGGCGGGCTCCAGCAGATTTCGGCCACCGCCGGGCGTATAAATGGAATTATAAATGCCGGTATAATCCTCGCCCCGCTTGCCGTTACCCGAAATAGCCGCGTACTCCGCTGCATTCTGGAGTTTTGGTCCCAGATGAACCATCGTGGGCGTCTGGTCTTTATCGACCCGAATCACTAAAGCCGTCTG